>NZ_JBNDHX010000156.1:0-5643 GCF_056755275.1 Leifsonia sp. HAY1-4F | reverse complement strand
GGGACAGGAGTACGACCTCGATGACCGCGTGCTCAGCCACGTCAAGCTCGCCATCGTCGCCAAACTCCGCCGTCACGAGAGTTTCCTGCTGAACTGGGATGTTCCCGTGGAGCAGGGCTCCGGGCGAGTCTCCCTCTGGATCAGCCGCGAGGTCCCCCTCGCCTTCCAGTTCAGCGGCAGCCGCCCGCCCGCGATCAACCCGCAGTGGCTCGAGGCCCTGATGCACACGTCGCAGCGCACCGGCGGGATGGTCATCATGCCGGAGGACGAGCTGGCACGGCACCTCGCGTAGGGGGTGCACCGACGGGAGGCGCGCACCGCCTCACCGCGCCTCGCGCGCACCGCGCATCCCGAGCCCCGCACGTCCTGCGCATCCCGTCAAGCCCGTGCCTTCCTCCTCAGGACCGACATAGCTTGCTTGCATGGGCGATATGACGGCGAGTGCCGTGCTGATGATGCTGCCGCGGCGCGCGCACACGCCGGTCGCCGTGCTGGCGGAGGGCGCCGTCCCGTCGTCCCTGCGCCTGGATGTCTTCGGCGGCCGCGAGCTGTTCGTGCGGATGCGCCGGGGCCATGCCGTCCACGGGCTCGCTGAGCCCTACCGCGAGCAGCCCCGGGACGACATCCCCGCCGAGTCGGAGCCTGCGCTCATCGTGACCTCCGACCGCTATGCCCACGCTCGCTTCGCCTACTCGGCGTCGGTGTTCGGAGCGTCCGACATCATCGTGCTCGTCCCGCTCGGCGAGGACGGGGAGGCATCCGCACGCATCCGCGTCCCGGTGCCGTCCCTCGACCGGCCGTCGTGGCACGAGTACGAGCTGGTGTCGCGCACCCGGATGGAGTGCCGCTACCGCATCCCCGACCTCGAGGACGCCACTCCCGGAGGAGGATCCCATGCTCTATCGGCTCGCTGAGATCGAGCGCCTGCTCGACGACGGCGGTCCTGGTCTCTACGTCCGCTTCTCGGCCGGCTATGCGGCCGACCTCGAGGCGGGTCCGGCCGACGCCGAGAGCGGGCTGCCGCTGCCCGGGCTGCCGGCGCATCCACTCGATCCCGAATCGTGGTGGACGCTGCCGCGCTCCGAGTGGATCGCCCGGCAGCTCACCCGCCTGCCCGCACCGCGCCACGCACCGCGGGAAGGCGTCGCACCCGAACGGTTCGCCTGGCTGCTGCGCGGACGGGAGGTCGGCCATGGCCCGGAGGACGACGTCCTCGTCGCGGACGTCCACGTGGTCGGCCGCCTGGCGGAGTGCCTCATCGAGCAGGCGGACCGCCTCTGGCCGGAGCGATTCGACGCGGTCCTCGGCCGTCGCGAGGCAGAGCAGGTGTCGGTGGCGCATGCCTGAGCGGACCCTGCTCGAGGGAACGGCGATCCTCCAGCTCATCTCCGACACTCCGTCGGGCGGAACGGCGATCATCCTGCGCCGCCCGGAGGCGCCGCCGTTCGTCGTGATGGGCGACGACACGGAGGAGGGGTTCTCGCGGCTCCGGCGCGGCGCGATCGCCTACGGTGTCGCCGAGCTGTACCAGGCCATGCCGCGCGACATGCTGCGCGCCGGTCACATCCTCCACGTCCGCGGCGACCACCGTCCTGCGCGCGTCGACAAGGCGGGGTCGATCTTCGGTCCGAAGCCCGAGAAGCTGTGGGTTCCGCTGGACGACGACGGCCGCCCCTTCGGACGGATGCGCGTGCCGATCCCGTCCCTCCAGCGTCCGGCGTTCGTGGAGTTCGCACTGCACGGGGAGGGCGACGGGGACGTTCTCGAGTATCGCCTCGACGGCGAGGCACGGTTCGGCGAGGGCTACATCTGCCCGTACTGCGGCAAGCTGTGCCCGCGGAAGGAGCCGCACACGGCGGCACACGGCGTGGCCGGTCACACGCACGCGGGCATCACCGCCGGCCAGGACGACGGGGGCCCGGCGCCGCAGACCGGTCCGCTGGAGGTGGGGGGTCACCACGGCGCCGGGGCGCAACTGTGAGCCGTGCTCTGCGGCTGCTGGTCTGGCAGGTCCACGGCGGCTGGATGGATGCGTTCGTGCGGGGGCGCCACACCTACCTGCTGCCCGTGAATGCGGCCGGCGAGGGCGGCGTGGGCGACCGCGACTGGACCGCGAACGTGGTGGATGTGCCCGAGGAGCAGCTGGCGGAGACGCCGTTCGACGCGGTCGTGCTGCAACGGCTGGAGGAGTTCGACCTGGTCGAGCGGCTGACCGGACGCACGCCCGGCATCGACGTCCCCGTCGTGTTCGTCGAGCACAACACGCCGCAGCAGGGCGTGCCGGACTCGCGGCATCCCCTCGCGGATCGGCGCGACCTCCTGATCGCGCACGTGACCCATTTCAATGCGCTCTTCTGGGACACCGGTTCGACGCGCACGGTGGTCATCGAGCACGGTGTGGTGGACTACGGGAACTTCTTCACCGGTGAGTTGCCGCGCGCAGCTGCGGTCATCAACGAGCCGGTACGCCGCTGGCGGGTGACCGGCTCCGACCTGCTCGGTGGGTTCGCCTCCATCGCACCGGTGGACGTGTTCGGGATGCAGGCGGACGGGCTCGCGCAGGCGCTGGGCGCGCCGGCCGATCGCGTCGTGGCCGCCGGAGACGTGGAGGCGCCGCGACTGTTCGCCGAGGTGGGACGGCGGCGGGTATACGTCCATCCCAACCGGTGGACGTCGCTCGGGCTGTCGTTGCTGGAGTCGATGACCGCGGGCGTCCCCGTGGTGGCTCTGGATGCGACCGATGCGCGGCGCGCGGTGGTGCCGGGTGTCGGCGTGGTCTCCACCGACGTGTCGGAGCTGCACGATGCCGTGCGCGCGTTCGTGGACGACCCGGGGCGCGGGGCCGAAACGGGGGCGCGGGCGCGCGAGTGGGCCCTCGAGCGGTTCGGGCTCGCGCGGTTCCAGTCGGACTGGGACGAGCTGCTGGCGGGCTGGGTCGGCTGAACTGCGGTCGCCCGGATGGCGGCGGTGCGGCGGAGGCGGCCAGCGGGAGCGGGTCAGTCCGCGCGCGCGTCGCGGAGGTCCTTCTCGGCTTCGCGGACGGCACGTTGCGCCTCGGAGAGCCTGCGGCGCAGGTCGCGCTCGGCGGAACGCGCCTCGGTGAGGTCGTCCACGACGCGCTGGAGCCGCCGTTGCAGGGATTCGCGCTCCGCCTCGAGGTCGCCGCGACGGTCCACGGCCTCGTCGAGTTCGTCGTCGATCGCCTCCGCATCGTCTCGGGCGCGTTCGACGGCTTTCTCGGCGGCGCGGATGAGGCGCTTGCGCTCCCGGCGCTCGCTCGGCGACTCGGCGGGTTCCGCGGGCTCCGATGGCTCCGCCGGTTCAGGCGACTTCGAAGGCTCCGCGGTCACGCCCGACTCCGAAGGCTCCGCAGCCTCCTCCCGTTTCGCCCGCGTCTCCGGTGCGGCCCGCCTCCGCGCCCGGGCCGCAGGGAACGCCTCGATCTCGACCGGCAGCGCGACCGCGTCGGTCACATCCACCTGCTCGAGCCCGGTCGACTCGAGCGCCCGCACGAGCATGCCGCTGCGCACCGCTGCTGCGGCGGCGGCGTCGATCACGGCCGCCTGCAGCGTCTCCTCCACCTCCCGCTGCACCGCGGGGCTGAGGCCGACACCCTCCGTGGCGCGCTGCAGCAGCCGCTGCCGCTCTTGGGTGAGCGAACGGATCTCCGCGCGATCGCGCGAGGCGAAGGCGTCGCGCATCCTGGCGCCGATCGCGAGCACGTCGCCGATCAGGTCCGGCTGGTCACGTACGAGTGCGTTGATCGCGGCCGCGGAGGCGGACGGCTTGCGCAGCGCTTTGATCTGCTTCGCCGTCGAGCGGTCCGCCTGGGCTGCGGCGGCGTTGCGCCGGGCGATGAAGTCGCCGGGTGCGGTGGCGTAGAGCTCGCCGGCCACCTCCCGCACGTCCATGCCGCGAGTGTACGCGCCGGGCGCCGTGGCACGCCCCCGTGTCAGGGCCGGCTCAGGTGCGCGGCATCTTGGCGGCCTTCACCGCGGCGAAGTATTCGTTCGAGGGGCGCAGCCAGATCAGCACCACCGCCACAACCGCGAGCGCGAACTCCAGGAAGCCGGCACCGTACCCGTTGATGATGTTCAGCAGCGAGAGGACGGTGAGGATCGTCAGGATGATGCGCGCCCAGTTGGCGCTGCGCCGCAGGAAGAACGCGAACAGCACCAGCGTGATCGCCCAGAACAACAGGGTGACGATCGTGAAGACGATGGCCACGACGAGCGCGGCATCCGCCGCCTGCTGCGGAGTGGCACCTCGCAGGTTGATGCCCGGTCGCTGGACCGCGCTCAGCAGCTGGGCGCGTGAACCGCTCACGATGGCGATCGTGATGATGCCGCTGATGACGCTGAGCACGGCCCCGGCGATGTAGAGCCAGAACGCGATGGTGACCGTGCGCGGCGGCTCGCTGGGCGCGACGACGGGTGCGCCGTCGCCCCACGCCGGTGCGCCGTAGCCGACGGGAGGCGGAGGCGGCGCCGAGGGGAAGCCCCGGTCGACGGGCGGCGGCGGAGGCGCGGCCGGGAAGCCCTGGTCGGCGGCCGGAGTGGCCGGCGGCTCGCTCGGCCCGGCGGGCCCGGCAGCGTGCGGCGGGGTGTTCGGCTCGCCGGCGCCGGCCGGTTCGGCGGGTCGCGGCGTGCTCTCGTCGTCAGGAGTGCTCATGCGGCGACCCTACCCCCGCCTCAATCGGCCTGACTAGGGCACACGCGGGGATGCGGCGAAGGGGCCCGAGCAGTCAGCGGGGGCAGACATCCCGCGGGGCCAGCGCTCACGCACCCCCACCGCTCAGGCGGAGGCCTCGGCCGCCCCCTCCGTCCGCACGGCCGGCGCCTCGGCGAGCGGCTGCGTGGCGGGCCCCTCCAGCACGGTGCCGTCGGGCGCGAACCGGGACCCGTGGAGCGGGCAGTCCCACGACAGCTCGGCGTCGTTCCAGCGGACCACGCCGCCCAGGTGACTGCAGATCGCGGTCAGCGCGCACGTCGTCCCGTCGACGGTGGAGACGGCGACCGGGGTCCGGCCGCGGCGTCCGACCGTCCCCGTGCCCTCGGCGACCGGTTCATCCCCGAGCTCGGGTCCCGTCTCGGCGGCCGCCCACTCCGTCACGGCCGCCTTGCCGGCGCCGGCGTTGATGGCGACACCGGAGGCGATGTCGACCGGACGGGTCACCCGGCGGTGCATCACCCGTGCCCACTCCAGGGTCTCACCGGTCAGGTCGGCGGTGAGGCTGAGCGCCGCCGCGACCGCATTGGTCATGCCCCACTTGTCGTACCCGGTCGCGAGGTACACCCGTCCGCGTCCGCGGGGAAGCCAGCCGACGAAGGGGATGCGGTTCGCCGACCGGTAGTCCTGCGCCGCCCACCAGTGCGTTCGCTCTGCGCCGGGGAAGAGCCGCTCGGCCCAGGTCGTGAGGTCGGCCAGCTTCTCGGCGGGGGAGTCGGCGCGTCCGGGCGGGTGACCGTTGCCTCCGACCAGGAGCAGCTCGCTGCCGTCCGCCGCCGGCGCCGTGCGGAGCGAACGGCCCGGGGTCTCCGCCGATAGGTACATGCCCGGCGGGAGCTCGCCCGGCACCCGGAAGGCCGTGAGATACGAGCGCGACGGCTCCACCTTGGCGAAGTAGAGTCCACGGTCCAGGAT
>NZ_JBNDHX010000155.1:0-5655 GCF_056755275.1 Leifsonia sp. HAY1-4F | reverse complement strand
TCCGTCGTCGGCAGCGTCAGATGTGTATAAGAGACAGGTCGTGGGTGAGGAGGCGGAGGGCTACGCCGTAGGGGGCGAGGGAGACGGTCGGAGACGGTTCGCCGTCCAGGGTGACCAGGGCGCCACCGGGGACCGTCGGAGTCACCGTCGTGGAGGTCTCGTGCTGGGAGACGAAGAAGACGAAGCGGCGGCCGTCGTCGTGCACCAGCGCATCCGTGAACACGCGCGGGTCGTCGAGCCGCACATCCCGCTCCACGTCCGCCACATCGGCGAGCGCGTCGTACAGCCGCCAGGTCTGCTCCGGGTTCACCCGCGCCTGCGCCGACGCGAAGTACTCGAGTGGATAGGTGCTCAGCACCGCGCGCCCCGCACCGTGGTCCTGCACGACGAGAGCGGGACGGCCGTGCGCATCCACCGCCACCACCCGTCCCGAGGTCGCCCGCACCGGCAGGTACGTGCGCCCGTTCTCGTTGCCCGCGGCCGCGAACGACAGCGTGCTCCCGGCCGCGAGCGGCCCGAACGAGTCGGTGAACCGCAGCTCGACGGTCTCGTCGAGCACCGGCTCGGCGAGGCCGTAGGCGCTCTCCATCCGCACGCCGAACAGCTCCTCGGTGTGCGCCCACCACGGTCCGCGCTGCACCCCGCCCGGCCCGTGCGAGTACGACGCGTAGACGGTAGCGCCCTCCTCCGCGAGCGCGATCAGCTGCTGCCAGGAGGATGCGCACAACTGCTTCACCGACGGAAGCACGTACAGCCCGTACCCGGCCGGCAGTCCGCCGTCCGCCTTCTCGCGCACCACGGCGACCGGGATGTGCGCCTCGTGCGCTGCGACGTACGCCTGCTCGCCGGTCGCGACGATGTGCGCCCGCTCCTCCTCCTGCGTGAAGGGGTAGTCCTCCGCGAGGTGCGACGGAACGACGAGAGCCGCATCCACCGGCGCCCGCCGCGCCGAGGGCAGGTCGATCGCGGCGAGATCCGACGCGAACCGCGCCAGCTCGCGGAGCGGTGGCTTGGGCGCTCCGTGGCGGTCGGTGATCCCGAAGTGCATCTCGAACGGATGGTGCGAGTACGGCCGCTGGTCCGCGAGGTCGTCGTAGTCGGTGTTGTTCCAGGCGATCCACCCGGTCGCGCCCGCCAGCAGCGTCGAGTAGAGCAGTTGCCGGTAGTAGGAGGCCGCCCCGGCGTCCGACACGAAGTCGCTCGTCAGCCCGAACTCCTCCATGATCACGGGCAGTCCGTCCGTCGCCGCGAGCTCCGCGATGTAGGCCGCCTTCAGGTGCTGCCGGATCTGGTCGGTCTCCATCCGGTAGACGTGCGGCCCGATGAAGTCGGTGAACTTCGCCAGGTCGCGCACCGAGAAGCCGTTGTCGTGCCCCGTCGTCTCGATGCCCCACGCCCCGTCTCCGACTGCGACCGGCTGCGTCGCGCCGCCCGCGCGCACCGCATCCACCAGCAGCGACGCCCACGCATCCACGATGGGACGCGGCGCCTCGCCGCCGTAGATCGGGACCTCGTTGGTCAGCAGCCACCCGGCGACCGCGGGATGCGCGGCGAACCGCGAGGTCAGCTCCCGCACGTACCACGCCTGCCGGCCGACGAACCAGACGTCGTGGTACAGATCGCGCCCGTCGCGCCAGGCAGGGTCCCAGTTCTCGCCGGACATGTGCCCGACGAGGAACGTCGGGACGGTGGTCATCCCGATCTCCGAATGGGCGTCGAGGAAGTCGGCGAAGTTGGCGATGCACTGCTCGTCGAGCGAGTCGGGCGTCGGGTGGAAGTCGGGCCAGTAGAAGAATGACCGCGTCATGTTCAGGCCGTGCTGGGCGAGCACGCGCAGCTCGTCCCGCACGATGCCCGCGTCGTAGCGCGTCCACATGAGCGGGCCGCCGGTGCGGGACCAGAAGTTGGCGCCGAGCCACACCACCGGGGCGTCGTCGACCTGCAAGACCGGAGAAGGACGATCCATGATGCCTTTCAGGAGGAGGTGCGGGCGGGCGTCACTTGACCGCGCCGGCCGTGAGACCTGCGACGAAGTTGCGCTGCAACAGCAGGAACGCGACGACGATCGGGATGGACACGACCAGCGACGCTGCCATGATCTGGTTCCAGTACACGTTCGTCTGGGTGGAGTAGAGCTGCAGGCCGACCGCGAGCGTCCGGTTCTCATCCGTCGTCATTACCGATGCGAACAGCACCTCGCCCCAGCTCGTCATGAACGAGTAGATCGCGACGGCGATGAGGCCGGGACGCGCCGCGGGCAGCACGACGTGCCAGAGCGCGCCCATCGGGCCCGACCCATCCACTTTCGCGGCCTCGTCGAGGTCGCGCGGGATGCCGTCGAAGTAGCCGGCGAGCATCCAGATCGAGAAGGGCAGCACGAACGTGAAGTACGTGATGATGAGGCCCCAGCGCGTGCCGACCAACTGGATCCCGGTCGCCTGGTTGATGTTGACGAAGATGAGGAACAGCGGCAGCAGGAACAGCACGCCGGGGAACATCTGCGTGGACAGCACCGTCGTCGTGAACGCCGTCCGGCCCTTGAAGCGGTAGCGCGACACCGCATAGGCGGCGAACACCGCGATCACGAGCGAGATCAGGGTCGCTGCGCTCGACACGATCAGGCTGTTCACGAAATAGTTCGCCAACGGCACCGTCGACCACATGTCGATGAACGGCTGGATGGTGAACGTCTGCGGCCACCAGGTGAAGGCGGACTGCACCTCGGACAGCGGCTTCACCGACGAGGTGATCATCACGTAGAGCGGCACGACCGTGAACACGGTCAGCACGGCGATGGTCACCCAGCGGAAGACGTGGGATGAGCGGGTCTCACGCATTGCGGTTCCTCCGGTTCACGAAGATCAGGTAGATGCCGGTCACGATCAGCAGGAACAGCAGCAGGAGGACGCTCATAGCGGCTCCCGAGCCGAAGTTCCAGGTCAGGAACGACGCGTTGTAGATGTGGAACGAGATCAGGTCGCCGGCTGCGGGTTGGGCCGTGCTCCCGAAGAGGACGTAGGGCGTGTTGAAGTCGTTGAACGTCCACAGGAACATCACCAGGAGCAGCACGGCGTTCACCGGGCGCAGCATCGGAAGGGTGATCGCGCGCCACTGCCGGAACGGCTTCGCCCCATCCACCGCCGAGGCTTCGTACACGTCCGTCGGGATGGACTGCAGGCCCGCCATCAGCATCAGGAACGCGAACGGCCACAGCCGCCAGATCGCGACGATGACGATCGACCAGAAGGCGTTCCCGCCGATCAGCCAGAACGGCTTGTCGCCGGGCAGGTGCAGGTTGTCGAACAGGAAGTGGTTGATCGCGCCCGTGTCCTTCTGGAACATGAACTTCCAGGTGATGATGCCCGCGTAGAGCGGCAGCGCGTACGGCACGAGGAACAGCGTGCGGAAGAACGAACGCCCCCGGAACCGGCCCTGAAGCGCGACGGCGGCGGCCATCCCGAGCACCCAGGACAGGCCGACGACCAGGATGGTGAATCCGACCGTCACGAAGAACGACTTGTACAGTCCCGAGCCGATGGAGCTCGTGAAGTCGAGGGCGACCGTGTAGTTCTTGAAGCCGACGAACGGCGCTTCGCCCCAGTTGGCGATGAAGAACTTGGTCAGCTGGGTGAAGCTGATCCAGATGCCCGTGAGCATCGGGACGACGTGGATGAGCAGCTCGAACAGGATGGCCGGGAGCAGCAGCAGGAACGGCAGCCACCATCCCTTCGGGCGGCGGCGCTTGGGCTTGGGGGGTGCGGCGGGCGGCGTCGTGGTCGCCGGCCCGCGGACGTCTGTCGTCGTCGACATGAGTCTCCTTGAGGATGTGGCGGTTCACCGGGCGGGATGCGGCGGTGGCGCATCCCGCCCGGTGAGTGATCGTTGTCGGCGGATCAGCCGCCCAGGGACTGCTTGACCTGGTCCTGCGCGTTCTGCATCGCCGTCTTGATGTCGGCGTCGCTGACCGTGCTGCCGGTGGCGATCTTGGCGAACATGTCGTTCATCGCCTTGCCGACCGTGTTCTCGAACTGGTCCTCAGCGGGCACCAGGGGAAGCGGCTTCGTCATGTCGTTGTAGATCTTCTGGAAGGTCGCGGCCTCGTCGGCGTTGTCCGTGAAGCCCGGCTTGACGCCGTCCAGCACGGGGAGCACCGCGTACGGCTTCGCCAGCTTGCCCTGGGTGGATTCGCTCGTCATGTACTTGACGAACTTGAGGGCCGCATCCTTGTTCTTGGTGTTCTTGAAGATGGAGAGGTTGATGCCGGCCGGGAAGCTGGCGATCTTCTTCGCACCTTCCGGCGCGGGGAACGGGACGACGCCGTACTGGTCGCTCTTCATGCCGTTGGAGACGATGGAGGCGTCCGCGTTGTTCTGACTGAGGATCATCGCGACCTTGCCGGTGGCGAAGTCGTTGACCGCCTGCACGCCGTTGTCGTACTGGGCGTTGGAGGGGTTGACGACCTTGTCGGTCTGCATCAGGTCGAGGTAGCGCTTGATGCCGTCGATGTTCGCCTGCTGCGTGAACGTCGGGTTGCCCTTGCTGCCGAACCACTCGCCGCCGTTCTGCGACGCGTTGATGAAGGCGAAGTGGACGTTCTCGGTGTAGCTGCCCGCTGCGAGCGAGAAGCCGTACTGGGTGCCGTTGGTGAGCTTCTTGGCTGCGGCCACCAGCTCCTCCCACGTCGTCGGCGGCTGCAGGCCGGCGTCGGTGTACATCTTCTTGTTGTAGTAGAGGCCGTAGGCGAGGCCGTAGAGCGGGACGCTGGTGACGGGCTTGCCGGGGGCGCCGCCGGTCTCGAGCGCGGTCTTCACGAACTTGTCGCTGCCGCCGATGCTCTTCATGCTGGCGTCGTCGAACGGCAGGAACGCCCCGGTCGCCTGCAGGGAGGCGGCCCACGTGTTGCCGATGTTCAGCACGTCCGGCCCCTGGCCGGAGGTGACTGCTGTCTGGATGCGCGTCTGCAGGTCGTTCCAGCCGATGACCTCGAGCTTGACCTTGACGCCGGTCTCCTTGGTGAACTCGTCGAGCACCGGGGTGAGGACCTGCTTGTCGTTGGCGAGGCTGGTGCCCTGGTTGCTCGCCCAGTACGTGATCGTCGCGCCGCTGGACGACGATCCGGATCCCGAGCTGCTGCAGCCCGCGACCACGAGCGAGACCGCCGCGGCTACTGCCGCTGCGGCGATGGCGCGTTTCCTCATTGTGTGACTCCTTCGTCTCTTGATGGGGGCGCGTGCCGGTCTGGTGCGAATCCGAGCGGGGTGCGCCAGGGGAAGCCTAACTTAACCGGTTCAGGTGTCAATCCTTGACTTCACCCCGTCCGAGGGTATACGCGCCGTTCCGCTTGCGCCGCCGGCCGGCGTCGCGCATCCCTGCCGGCCGCTCCGGTCGCCGGGCCCGGCGCCGGGCATCCCATCTCGCCGAAGTGCTCGTTGTTGCAGGCCGGCACGGCGTGTCGGATGCAACAACGAGCACCTCGGCGGGCGCGCGTGAGTGGATGCCCGTGCGTCAGAGGCACGCGCAGCCGGCTTCGTGCCGCCGGTCCCGGGCCCTGTTCCGGGCCTCCCATCTCGCCGAAGTGCTCGTTGTTGCATGCCCGCACGGCGTGTCGGATGCAACAACTGTCTCTTATACACATCTGACGCTGCCGACGACGGA
>NZ_JBNDHX010000154.1:0-5797 GCF_056755275.1 Leifsonia sp. HAY1-4F | reverse complement strand
TCCGTCGTCGGCAGCGTCAGATGTGTATAAGAGACAGGAGGGCTAGTGCGAGGAGCCCTCGGTCGCGATCTCGGTGCGGTCGCCCGACCACAGGGTGTGGAAGACGCCGTCCTTGTCGACGCGCTTGTAGGTGTGCGCGCCGAAGAAGTCGCGCTGGCCCTGCACGAGCGCGGCCGGCAGGCGGGTCGAGGCCAGCGAGTCGTAGTACGACAGGGCGGCGCCGAAGCCGGGGACTGGGACACCGGAGAGCGCGGCCGTGGCCACGATGCGGCGCCAGGCCGCCTCGCCCTCGCGCACGGCGTCGGCGAAGTACGGGGCCTCGAGCAGCGTCGCGATGTTCGGGTTCTCGTCGTAGGCGTCGGCGATCCGGTTCAGGAACTGGGCGCGGATGATGCAGCCGCCGCGCCAGATCTTCGCGATCTCGTCCTTGTGGATGTCCCAGCCGTACTTCTCGGCGCCGGCGATGATGGCGTCGAAGCCCTGCGCGTATGCGACGACCTTGGAGGCGTAGAGCGCCTTGGACACGTCGTCGGCGAACGTGGCCACATCGGACGCCTTCTGCACCTCGGGACGCGACTGGAGGGTGGCCTGCACCGCGGCGCGCTGGGCGGGCTTCGAGGACACGGCCCGGGCGAACACCGCCTCGGCGATACCTCCGACGGGGACGCCGAGGTCGAGCGCGTTCTGCACGGTCCAGACGCCGGTGCCCTTGGATCCCGCCTGGTCGAGGACGATGTCGATGAACGGCTTGCCGCTCTCCGCGTCCACCTGGCGCAGCACCTCGGCGGTGATCTCGATCAGGTACGACTCGAGGTAGCCGTTGTTCCACTCGGCGAAGACGTCGGCGATCTGCGCGGGGGTCAGGCCGCCGATGGTCCGCAGCAGGTCGTACGCTTCGGCGATCAGCTGCATGTCGGCGTACTCGATGCCGTTGTGGATCATCTTGACGAAGTGGCCGGCGCCGTCGGTGCCGACGTGGGTCACGCACGGCTCGCCCTCGGCGACGGCGGCGATCGACGCGAGGATCGGGCCGAGCGTCTCGTACGACTCGGCCGAACCGCCCGGCATGATCGAGGGGCCGTTCAGGGCGCCCTCCTCGCCGCCGGAGATGCCGGCGCCGACGAAGTGGATGCCGGTCGGCGCGATCCGCTTCTCCCGGTCGATGGTGTCGTGGAAGTTGGCGTTGCCGCCATCCACGATGATGTCGCCCGGCTCGAACCGCTCGACCAGCTGGTCGATCACGGCGTCCGTGCCCTTCCCGGCCTGCACCATGATGATCGCGGTGCGGGGCGTGGACAGCGAGGCGACGAAGTCGTCGATCTGCTCGGATCCGACGAAGCCGGCCTCCGGGTGCTCCTTCAGCAGGTCCTCGGTGCGGGCGTAGGTGCGGTTGTACACGGCGACGGTGTTGCCCTCGCGGGAGGCGAGGTTGCGGGCCAGGTTCGATCCCATCACCGCCAAGCCGACGACTCCGATGTTGGCGGTTGCTTCCTGTGACACGTCATGCTCCTTCGTGGGGCCGCGGCAGGCAGAGGCCGTCCGCCGCGACGGGTAGGGTCCGGGGGTCAGCTCTCCCGCTGGTGGCAAGAATCGAGCAGTCCTCCCAGCGTAGCGTGGCGCCGGTGCCGCTCCGTCCCCGGGCGTAACGATCGCGCCTCCGGCGTTCCACCCGCTGGGATTCGCCTGCCGTCGGAGCGCGGCAGAGCAACGGGGCCACGACGCCGCTCACCCCAACCGGAACGTCGCCCGCGGGATGTCGTCCACGAAGCGCTTCGCCACGGCGAGCGCATCCTCCTCGCTCAGCTGGTGCGTCGCCACGAGCCCTGCCAGGTAGCCCGCGTCGACCCGTCGGGACATGTCGTGGCGGGCCGGGATGGAGCAGAAGGCCCGGGTGTCGTCGATGAAGCCGCTGGTCTTGGTGAAGCCGGCGCTGTCGGTGACGGCCTCGCGGTAGCGCCGGATGGCCGACGGAGTGTCGAGGAACCACCACGGCGCGCCCGCGTACACCGAGGGATAGAAGCCGGCGAGCGGCGCGATCTCGCGCGAGAAGACGGTCTCGTCGACGGTGAACAGCACCAGGCGGAAGGCGGGGTTCGTGCCGAAATCGCGCAGGATGGGCGTGAGCGGCTCGGTGAAGGCTCCGACCGCCGGCAGGTCGTGACCGGTGTCGGGCCCGTACGCGTCGAAGGTCGGCCGGTGGTGGTTGCGGATCACGCCGGGATGCAGCTGCATCACGAGGCCGTCGGAGGCGGACATCTCGGCCAGCCGGTAGAGCAGGTCACGCCGGTAGGCGACGGCCTCCGCCGCGGTCAGCGAACCGGCGAGAGCGGCCCGGTGGATGCGCTCGGCTTCGGCCGGCGCGAGGGGCTCGCTCCCGGCATCCCGCACTCCGGTGTCCGTCGCGGTCCCGCCCGCTTGGGCGAAGGCCCGCCGGCGAGCCCGGAGCGCCTGGAGGAGGCCGGCGTGCGAGCGGGTGTCGACGTCCGCCCGGGCCGCCAGCCGTTCCAGGCGGTCGGCCCAGCCGGGCTCGTCGGGGTGCATGTAGCGATCGGCGCGGAAGGTCGGGAGCACGCGTCCGCGGAAGGACGGATCGGCGGCCAGCCGGACGTGCGCCTCCAGGTCGTCCGCGGGGTCGTCGGTGGTGGCGAGCACCTCGATGCCGAACCGGTCGAACAGGGCGCGCGGGCGGAACTCCGGGCGACCGAGGGTCTCGGCGAGCTGGTCGTACAGGGCGTCCGCATTCCGGGTGGACGGCTGCTCGGTGAGCCCGAACACCTCGCTGAACTCGGACTCGAACCAGAAGCGGACGGGGGTGCCGAGGAACGCATCCCAGTGCTCGCAGAGCGTGCGCCAGACGGCCCGCCCGGAGACGGGGGAGGGGACGCCGTGGCGGGACACGCCCAGCTGGTCCAGCGGAACACCGACGGCGTGCAGCATGCGGGTCACGTAGTGGTCGGGCGTGATGAGGAGCGCCGCCGGGTCCGGGAACGGCTCGTCGTCCGCCAGCAGGCGCGCATCCACGTGACCGTGGGGCGACAGGATGGGCGCGGTCGCGACCGCCGAGTAGAGCCGGCGGGCGAGCTCCCGCACGCCGGGATCGGCGGGGAGGAGGCGGTCGGGATGCGGCGCGAGCGCGGTCATCGGGCTTCTGGCTCCGTTCGGTCGGTCGGGGAGGACGGCGAGATCGGCGAGGACGGCGCAGTCGGCGAGGACGACGAACCCGGCGAGGGCGCGGTCGGCAACGCCGAGGACGCCCACCCACCGGCCGGCGCCGGCCCGGTGGAGTCGCGGACCGTCAGGTGGGTCGGCAACGTCGTCCCGCTGCGCACGAGCGGCGCAGGCCCCCCATCCAGCCGGGAGAGCAGGATGCTGACGGCCGTCCGTCCCGCCTGCTCGATCGGCGCCGTCAGGGTCGTGAGCGGCGGGTTGCAGAAGTCGGCGCCGAAGATGTCGTCGCAGCCGACGATGCTGACGTCCTCCGGGACGCGGACTCCGCGCTCCCGGAACCGCCCGAGCATCCCGATCGCAAGCAGATCGTTGAACGCGACGCACGCCGTCACTCCCGCGTTGAGCACCGCGTCGGCGGCAGCGGCGCCCGCGTACCTGCGCGGTGCGAACGGGCCGATGCGCCGGGCGGAGACGCCGTGCTCCCCGGAGGCGCGGAGGAAGGCGCGCCAGCGCCGCTCGTTCGACCAGGAGGTCTCCGGTCCCGCGACGTATGCGATGTCCCGGTGACCAAGGGACACCAGGTGGCCGACGGCCTGCTCGACGCCGTTCGGCGTGTCGATGAAGACGCTGGCGACGCCCCGGGTCTGCCGGTTGATGGCGACCAGCGGCATCTCCTGGGCGAGCGCCGTCAGGCGGCGATCCGTGAGCCGGGACGCGGCCAGGATGGCGCCATCGAATGAGCGGCGGAGCTTGTGCAGCATCCCGTCCTCGAGCTCGTCGGACTCCTCGGTGTCCACGAGCAGCTGCGTGTAGCCGGCCGCCTTCAGCTGGTGCTGCGTGCCCCGGATGATGCCGAAGTAGAACGGGTTCGTCACGTCGGAGACGAGCACGGCGATGGCGCGGGTGCGCCCGCTGGTCAGCGCGCGTGCCTGCGAGTTGGGGACGTACTCGAGCTCCCTCGCCGCCTCCTCGATGCGGGCGCGCGTCGCAGCGTTCACCCGGCCCGGATTGGAGAGGGCGCGCGACACCGTCGAGGTGGCGACCCCGCTGGCCGCTGCCACATCCGCGAGGGTCGCCGGCCGCTTCGCTGCGGCGCCGCTGAGGGAGCTCATGAGGCCATCACAGCACAGCATGGCAAATCATGGCAATCGCTTGCACCAGGTTTGCCACCTCTCCTAGAGTCGGCCCCAGCCTCCCCTGGACAGGTGGGGCGCACGCCACATCCCGACTCGAAGGAGAGCCACGATGAGATCACGACTCGCACTCGGTGCGGTCGCGGGGCTGGCAGCCCTCGGCCTCGCCCTGACCGGATGCTCCGGCGCAGGCAGCAGCAGCACGAGCTCCGGAGGGGCGGTCGACGGCAAGGGAAAGACGCTCGACGTCATGATCGCCGCCAACGCCCTCTATCCGACCCAGCAGCAGAAATGGTTCCAGGACGTCTCGGCGCAGTTCCAGAAGAAGACGGGAGCCACGGTCAAGTTCGAGACCTTCGCGTCGGCGAACGACGAGCTCACCAAGATCCAGACCTCGGTGCTCAGCGGCCAGGGCCCGGACATCTACGACCTGGGCACGACGTTCACCCCCACCGCCTACTCCACCGGCGCATTCGTGAAGCTCACGGACGACGACTGGAAGAAGCTCGGCGGCCGCGACCGGTTCGTCCCGGCGACGCTCGGCATCTCCGGCCCCGACCAGAAGGACGAAGTGGGCATCCCATTCCTCAGCCGGCCGTTCGTGATGGCGTACAACAAGGACCTGCTGGCAGCCGCGGGCATCGACAAGCCCGCCACCACATGGGATGGCCTGCTCGCGCAGGCGAAGAAGCTCACCACCGGCGGGGTCCACGGCATGGCGATCGCCTACGCCGACGGGTACGACCCCTGGAAGTTCATCTGGACCATGGCGATGCAGCAGGGCAACACGATCCTGGATGCGAAGTCCAAGAAGGCGACCATCGACGACGCCGCGGTGAAGAAGGCGTACCAGACCTACTTCGGCTGGCTCACCTCCGACAAGGTGGTCGACCCGGCCGCGATCGGCTGGAAGAACGCGCAGGCCGTCGCCGCCTTCGCACAGGGCAAGGCCGCGTTCCTGCCGATGGTGTCGTCGTCCTCGCAGGTGAGCCTGGATGCGTCTCCGATGGCGGGCAAGTACGCCTATGCGGTGATGCCGACCGTCCCGCCGGGCGCCTCCAAGCTCCCGAGCGACGGCAAGGCAGCGGCGACCATCATCTCCGGCGACAACATGGTCGTCGCCAAGTACTCGAAGAACCAGGACCTCGCCTTCGCGCTGATCAACATGCTCACCAGCGAGGACAACCAGGTGGCCTACACCAAGACCTTCGGTGACCTCCCGACCAACGCGGCGGCGGCCAAGAAGATCGAGGAGGGCAACCAGCTCCTCACCCCGATCCTCGACGCCGGGACGAAGGCGTACGGAACGCCGTTCACCGGCGCCTGGGGCGACACGCAGCTGGCCCTGGTGAACGTGGTGGTGCAGTCCATTCCCGGACTCTCCAGCGGGGGCGTGTCGGCTTCCGACCTCGAGGCCAAGCTGAAGACCGCTCAGGATGCCGCCCAAGCGGCACTGAACCTGTCTCTTATACACATCTGACGCTGCCGACGACGGA
>NZ_JBNDHX010000153.1:0-5981 GCF_056755275.1 Leifsonia sp. HAY1-4F | reverse complement strand
CCCCCCCCCCCCCCCCCCCCCCCCCCCCCCCCCCCCCCCCCCCCCCCCCCTCCCCAACCAAACACCCCCCCCCCCAGATTAGCGAGTGTCTCGTGGGCTCGGAGATGTGTATAAGAGACAGCTCCCCTGCTCCCCCGCTCCCCTCGCGTCCCCAACATTCGTCACGAATGTGCACTCCCAGCGCCTCCAACCCCACATTCGTCACGAATGTGCACTCTCAGCGCCCTCAACCCCACATTCGTCACGAATGTGAGCCGAGCCGGGGACCGGGCCGGGGGCGTCAGCTCGGGATGCGCGTGAGCACCACGAACTCGTTGTACGTGAACGCTTTGCCCGCGAACCGCGGCAGCGGGAAGGAGTACTCGCGCTCGACCGTCAGGCCCAGGCGGTCCGCGAGCCGGTGCAGGCCCGCGAAGTCGGTGAACGCGATGTGCGTCGGGTCGCTGGCGTAGCCGCGCTCCTGCGGCGTGATGAAGAGGACGTGGCCTCCCGGCTTCACGTACGGCAGGTAGGTCCGCACGAGCTCCACCGCGAAGTCCGGATCGACGTGCTCCACGACATGGGCGAGGAGGAGGGAGTCGAACGCACCGGGGACCGCGTACTCGGTCGACGGGAACTCGGCACTCGTGAACGCGGTCAGCCCGCGGGCGCGCGCGATCGCGACCGACTCGGGGTTGTGGTCCACTCCCACGCCGTTGTTGCCGAGATGGGCGAGATTGCGGCCCAGGCCGCTGCCGACATCCAGCACCCGTCCGAGGTGGAGCCGGCGGATGTTCCAGCGGTACGGCGCCTGCACGTTCAGCGTCCGCCGCCACCAGGAGGTGTCCAGCCGGCGCAGGCGCTCCGCGTAGTCGGCGCCCGCCGTGTCGCTGCCGTTCGGCTGAGCGCGGCCGCGCAGGCGGTCGTCGCCGCCGTCGCCGCTCTCGTCGCCGCCGGTCGCGCCGGACATCAGCTGGCTCGGTCCGTAAAGTGCATACGCCCACGGTAGGGCACGCGGTACAGCGCCTTCAAAGCAAAGTCCCCCTACGATTCATCTGAGAACTGTCCACTGTTCGATGGGATGAAGCTGAATGGCAACTGGCAGGGGACCGGCCGGTCCGACGAAACGCGACCGACGTGAGGAAGCCCGCGAGACCGCCAGGCGGATGCGCGAAGAAGCGGCGAAGAAGGCCAAGCGCCGTAAGGTCGTCATCCAGAGTTCCGTCATCGGCGGAGTCATCGCGGTGCTCGCCATCATCGGCGTCATCGTCTTCACCACCGTCGGAGCGGGCGGCGGCGGTGCCGCCAATCCGAAGAACATGCTGAGCGGCGGCATCCTGCTGCAGTCCCCGACCACGGCGGTCACGACGGCGGCCATCACGAGCGGCGCGAAGCCCACGCCGACGACGACGCAGCTCGACGGCAAGACCGCGCACATCCAGATCTGGCTCGACTACCAGTGCCCGTTCTGCGACCAGTTCGAGACTACGAACGACGACCAGATCAAGCAGTGGCTGACCGATGGATCGGCGACCCTCGAGATCCACCCGGTCGCGATCCTCGACAGCACGGCGAACAAGCAGTACTCGACGCGCGCCGGTGCCGCTGTCTCGTGTGTCGCGAACTCGAAGCCCGAGAAGTTCTGGGATGTCAACTCGGCACTGTTCGCCAAGCAGCCCGACGAGCAGACCGGCGGCGGCCTGAGCAACGCGCAGATCCTGTCGATCTTCAAGGATGCGGGAGTCAGCTCCAAGGCGATCACGGACTGCGTGAACAAGCAGACCTTCGCCTCCTTCATCGGCGACATGACGCAGGGCGCGACCACGAACTCGCAGCTGAAGAACCCGACCTCGGGCGGCTTCGGCACCCCGACCGTGTTCGTCAACGGCGAGCGCTACCAGGGCGGCTTCACCGACGCGGCCCAGTTCGCAGCGTTCAAGGACACCGCGGTGAAGGACGCCGGCTCCGGCAAGTCCATCACCTTCCCGACCTCGAAGTAGTCCCCGCGCCCCACCATCGAGTACACGAAGACTGCACGCGACACGCCGAAGCGGCGTGCAGTCTTTGTGTACTCGGCGGTGGGGCGGTCGCGTTTGGAGGTGTACGGTCCCAGGCGACGGGATGCGGATACGGAGAGCCGAGGAGGGGTTGCGGATGGAGCGGGTACCGGAAGACGGCGTGGACGATGTCGAGGTCGGAGAGACGGATGCCGGTGAGACGCCCGGCTGGTCGGACCCTGCCGACGGCGACACGGACTACGCACTGAACGACCGCGAGGCCGAAGCCGACTTCGCGGACGAACTGGTCACGAACGACGCGGTCGCCGGCGAGACGGTGTGGCCGGGTCCGGGCGACGGCAACAACGGACCCACCGGCGGCCAGGCCCGCGAAGCCGAGCCCGTCTACGACGAGCACGGCGACGACGACGCGGATGCCGGAGTGCTGACCGAGGACGACGTCGAGGACGAGGGCATCTAGCCCGGCGCTACCAGCGCCTCCACCACTCCCCGCGCGCTGCGCTCGAGGAACCCGACGATCTCCTCCGACGGCAGGTCCGTGCCGATCGCGCTCTCGACGAGCGCCTCCTCGGCGAACGCGATCCACGACCGCAGGGCGATGCGGAGCATCCGGGTGTCCGGGACGCCGAGCTCCAGGAAGACCGCGATCACGCGCTCCGCCTGCTCGCCGCGCGCCTCCTCGACGACCTGGCGCACCTCCGTGTCCCCGGAGGCGACACCGCGCACGAGCGAGTAGAACGTGCCGCTGTGCTCCCGGACGAACGTCACGATCCGGGCGAGCGTGTCGTGGAGCCGGTCCAGCGGGGCCAGCCCGGCGACGGGCTCCGTGGCGTGCAGCATGCTGTCCCGCGCGGTGCGCACCACATCCCGGTGCAGTCCCTGCTTGGAGCCGAAGTAGTGGAACAGCAGGCCGCGCGAGACGCCCGCTCGCGCCGACAGCTCCTCGATCGACAGGTCCTCCAGCGGATTGTCCGCGAGGAACGCCACACCGAGCGCCACGAGCTGCGCCCGGCGCTCGTCGGGCGTGAGCCGAGTGCGCCGGTCGGTCTCCATGCATCGAGCCTAACCGCCGCCTCTGCGAACAGGATGCGCCATCCAACTATTGACAGGCGGTCAATAACGTCTAAGCTCACTCCTGGACTGACTGCGCTGTGGCTGTCAAGTCCCCCGAACAGGAGGATCGATGAAGTTCCGAAAGCTCGCCGGCTCGCACGCCGGGCGGATCGTGCTCGCCGCCGTCCCCGTCGCCGTCGTCTCCACCCTGCTCATGGCCGGAGTCGCGCAGGGCGCCGTTCCCGTCTCGTTCGCCGTGTCCGGCAGCCAGTTCCAGATCAGCGCATCCAAGCTCGACGGCACCGGCTTCTCGCAGTACGCCGGCGTCGCCCCCGACACCGCGGGCAAGAACCACCAGGTCGCCATCGCGAACATCAAGTCCGCGACGCTCGCCGACCTCTGCCAGTCGGTCGTCACCGACACCCCGATGGGCAAGGTCGGGATGCTGATCACCGCGGGCGGCGGCGGCAACCCCGCCTCCGCGTCCGACCTGCAGATCGGGATGACGGACCTGAAGGGCGACTCCGAGTTCCACAACATCCGCATCGGCGTGGATGCCTCCACCGTGAACACGACGGCGAAGGGATCGGCGGGCGACTTCGCGCAGGACTCCGACACGGTGACGATCACGAACCTCCAGCAGACCGCGTGGAGCACGCAGGCCTCGGTCTTCACCCTCACCGGCATGCACGTCCAGCTGACCGACGGCTCGAAGGGATGCTTCTGATCGTGGCCGCCGCGCATGCGATCGGCGGGGAGCCGGCCCGCGATCCTGGACCGGATTCGGTGAGAACCCGCTTCCGCGCCTGGCGCCGCAGACGCCCGTTCGTCGGCGGGCTGCTGACGGCCCTCGGCGGCGTCGAACTGTTCTTCTCCGGCCAGCTCGACATCGGCAAGATCCACGTGCAGCTCGGCATCGAGGGGCTGCAGGCGACGATCATCCCGATCCTGCTCGTGCTGCTCGGGATCCTCGTGATCGCGATGCCGGCGCATCGCATCTTCTACGGCGTGATCGCGCTCGCGGTCGCCGTCTACTCGCTCGTCGGGGTGAACCTCGGCGGCTTCTTCGTCGGGATGCTGCTGAGCACCGTCGGCGGCATCCTCACCGTGGCGTGGATGCCGAAGAAGGTTCGCGGAGACGCGGACGCGGATGTGGATGCGGGTCTCGCTGCGGACGGGGATGCGGACGCCGATGTCGATGCGGACGCAGAAACGGATGCCCACGTGAATGCGGACGCGGAGGCTGCCGGAGCCCCGCCCGCAGCCCGCGCGGACGGGACCGTCGCATGAAGCGGTCGGGCTCCGGCGTCGTCGCAGGCGCCCTGATCGCGTGCATCGCCGCCAGTATCGCCGGCCTGGGCGCCGCCCGGGTGCCGACCACCGCCCCTGCCGCTCTATGCATCCCGCTCCTCATGACCTGCGGTTCGCCGAGTCCGACTCCGTCGCCCGCTCCCAGCGGAACCCTCCCCGGAGTCCCCGGCCTCCCGCCGCTTCCCGGCGCCCCCGCCGTACCGGGCACGCCCGGCGCCTCCACGACCCCCGCTCCCGGCACGACCGCCCCCGCTGCGCCCGCCCTGCCGCTCGGAGCGGACGCCGGCGCACCCGTCTTCACCCAGCCCGCCGCGCAGCTCGGCAGTCAGTCCCTGTCGTTCTCGGGCCTGAAGAGCATCACCGTCGTGACGGTCCCGCTCGCCGACGGCAGCCGCATCCCCGTGCTCAAGATCTCGGCGGACAGCATCACCATCGACGGCTTCAGCCTGACCGTGCGGAAGGCGACCGGACCGAAGCTCGCGACGACCGCCGACCAGATGGCGCTGCGCGGCAACGTGCAGGTCTACCTCGACTCGGCGACGGCCACGGGATCGGACGGAAAGTCGTACACCCTGGGTGCGGCCACGCCTCCCCCGGCCGACGGCCTCCCGACGCAGCTGCTGCGCGTCACGCTGGGCCTCGTCGGAGTCACCGCCGACAGCATCCACTTCACGAACCCCCACCAGCACCTGACCGATTAGCGGTCTTCCGAGAGCGGAGTGCGTGGTCGGCAGTGGATGAGCCGGCCGGCAATGGATGTGGCGTGCAATAATTGAGCGCAGTCAGTTTTCAGCGCGAGGAGTTCCCATGACGTCGACATCCGTCTCGCCCGGCCGCCGCGAGCGCAACAAGCAGGCCAAGCTCGAACGGATCACGCAGGCGGCGTCCGAGCTGTTCTCCCAGCACGGCGTCGACGAGGTCACCACCCAGCAGATCGCGGAGGCGGCCGACGTCGGGGCCGGCACGCTCTTCCTCTACGCGAAGACGAAGGGCGAGCTCTTGCTGCTCGTCCAGAACGTGAACTACGCGCACAGTCTCGAGATCGGCATCCGTGCGGCCCGCGCGGCGACGGACGCCCTGGAGGGAGTCGTCGCGATCGTCACGCCGATCGTCGAGTGCAACCGCGTCCAGGTCGAGAACGGGCGAACCTATCTGCGCGAGCTCGCCTTCGGTGACGCGAGCGAACCCCACCATGCCGAGGCGCTCTCGATCGTCGCCCGGACCGAGGAGGCCGTCGCCCACGTGCTGACGGATCTCGCCGGACGGACGGAGACCGACGCGGCCCTGCTCGCACACGTGGTCACGGCGGTCATGCTCCTCGCGATGGCCCTCGCCGCCGACGAGTCCGTGGAGGTGGCGGAGGTCGTCGAGGGGATCCGCGCCCAGCTCGAGACCATCCTGGCGCGCTGACCCGCGCGGGTGCACTGATCGCCGCGACCCCGCGGGTCACGGCGATCAGACGGCGGGTCAGGCGGCGAGGAACGCCGCTGCGACGGGCGCGAACTTCTCCCAGTACTGGAAGATGGCGCCGTGACCCGAGTTCGGGTAGATGATCAGCTCGGATCCGGCGATCCGCCGGTGCAGGTCGTGCGAGAGCACGGAGGGGACCATCCGGTCGTT
>NZ_JBNDHX010000152.1:0-6025 GCF_056755275.1 Leifsonia sp. HAY1-4F | reverse complement strand
GTCGCAGGCTCTGCGCCTGTGCCCGAACGCGATCATTCTGACCCCGCACTACGAGCGCTACACCCAGTACTCGGCCGCTGTGATGGACATCTTCCACGAGGTGACGCCCCTGGTCGAGCCGCTCAGCATCGACGAGGCGTTCCTGGATGTGTCCGGCGCCCGGCGTCTGCTGGGGTCGCCGCGGCGCATCGCCGAACTGATCCGGTCCCGCGTCTTCGAGGAGACCGGCCTCACCTGCTCGGTCGGCGTCGCCGCGACGAAGTTCATGGCGAAGCTCGCGTCGGGCCGTGCGAAGCCCGACGGGCTCCTGGTCATCCCGCGCGCCGAGACGCTCGCGTTCCTGCGTCCCCTCCCGGTCGGTGCGCTCTGGGGCGTCGGCGCCAGCACCCAGGCGTCGCTCGAGCGGATGGGGCTGCTCACGGTCGCCGATCTCGCGGACGCCCCGTTGCACGTGCTGCAGAAGGCGGTCGGGGATGCCGGCGGGCGGCGGCTGCACGACCTGGCGAACGGGAGGGATGCGCGCCGCATCGTCACGGAGTCGCGCGAGAAGAGCATCGGGCACGAGAACACCTTCGGCGTCGACGTCGGAAACCTGGACACCCTCCGCCGCGAATTCCTCCGGCTCTCCGGGCGGGTCGGCGAGCGGCTGCGGGAACACGAACTGGTGGCGCGCACTGTCGCGATCAAGGTCCGCTTCTCGGACTTCCGCACGATCACCCGCTCCCGCACTCTGGCCGAGCCGACCAACGTGGGCCGGCGTCTCTTCGAGGAGGCCTGGGACGTCTTCGGCGCGCTCGGCCTGGATGTCCGGCAGACCCCGCTCCGCTTGATCGGGGTGCGTGCCGAGCAGTTGCTCGACGCCGGCGGAGACGCGCTCGCGCTGTGGGATCCCGACGAGGAGTGGCGCGAGGCGGAGCGGACCCTGGATGCGGTGAGCGCCCGGTTCGGGCGCGGCGCGATCGGACCGGCCTCCCTCGTCCGCCGGTCGAGGGACGCCGACGAGGAGGAGCAGGACGGACGCAACCCGAAGTACGTGAGCGATTGAGCCGGCATCCGGTGCCTGGTCAGGCCGGAGGGCGCGCGCTACGGTGGCTTCCATGACGAACATCACCCTCAAGCTCGCGGAGACCATCAGCGGCTCCGGTATCAAGTCGGTCTACGGCGAACCGATCGTCCTGGATGGCACGACCATCGTCCCGGTCGCCGCCGTGCAGTTCGGTTTCGGCGGCGGAGGTATGGGCGAGGGCGGCGAGGACAACCCGGGCGGCGGTGGCGGCGGCGGGATGGCCGTCCCGTTCGGCGCCTACATATCCGACGAGCTGGGCGTCCGCTTCCGCCCCAACCTGATCACCCTGCTGGCGGTCGGCATCCCCTTCTTCTGGGTGGCCGGTCACGCCTGGGCCCGCGTCATCCGCGCGCTCAAGAAGTAGTCCCCGAGCGCTTCGAGAACAGTCGGCCGAGCGTGAGGCGACTGCTCTCGCCTGCGCGCCCCGACCGGACGAATGGATGCGCGGCGCGAGGGATACACTGGGTGCGAACACGGGAGTCCGGTGAGCCGGGCTGAGAGGAGACTTCTCCAAGTCTCGACCGTCGAACCTGATCTGGGTCATGCCAGCGCAGGGAGGACCTTCTCACATCCCGTGCCCTGTTTCGCTGAATGAAAGGGCACGTACAGTGCACGCAACCATCTCCTCCACCGGCCTTTCGTCGCGCGTCCTGCGCTGGCGGGTCGTCGACATCGTCGTCGCGAGCGTCGTCGCCGTCGCATCCGGAGTCGTCTTCTGGGTCTGGGACATCGTCTCCAACCCCATCTCGGGCCCGGTCGGGACGGTCCTGCCCGGTTTCCAGGGCATCATCAACGGCCCGTGGCTGTTCGCGGGCGTCCTCGTCGCTCTCATCGTCCGCAAGCCGGGCGCCGCGCTGTTCGGCGAGCTGGTCGCCGCGGTCGTCTCGGCCCTGATCGGCACGCAGTGGGGTGTCGCCACTCTGCTCTCCGGCGTGGTGCAGGGCCTCGGCGCGGAGATCGTCTTCGCCCTGTTCCTCTACGCGAACTGGCGGCTCGTCCCCGCCCTGCTGGCGGGTGCAGGCGCAGGCGTCGCCGAGTCCATCCTCGACCTTCTGTACTGGTACCCCGGATCGAAGGCGGAGTTCATCGTCGTCTACGCGATCACGACGACGATCTCGGGCCTGATCGTGGCCGGCCTCGGCTCCTGGCTGCTGGTGCGCGCCCTGGCGCGGACCGGGGCATTGAGCCGCTTCGCCGCGGGCCGCGAGGCGCGGGGGACCGCGCAGGCCTGACGACGGTGAGCACGGGAGAGGGCGCCCCGGCGGCGGTTCGCGTCGCCGACTGGGGCTGGCGGTACGAGGGACGAAGCGCGTGGGCGGTTCGCGGCGTCGACCTGTGCATCGAGCCGGGGCAGCGGGTGCTGCTCCTCGGCGCATCCGGCGCCGGCAAGAGCACGCTGCTCGCCGGCCTCGCGGGCGTGCTCGGCGGCGACGACGACGGCGAGTCCGCTGGGTCGCTGACCGTGGCCGGGCGCCCGCCCGCTCAGTCGCGGGGGACGGCCGGACTGCTGCTGCAGGACCCGGACGCCCAGGTCATCCTCGCCCGGGTGGGCGATGACGTCGCCTTCGCCGGCGAGAACCTCGGTGTGCCGCGCGACGAGTTGTGGATGCGCGTCCGGCGGTCTCTCGCAGAGGTCGGCCTCGATGTGCCCCTCGATCACCCCACGGCTCAGCTCTCCGGCGGCCAGAAGCAGCGCCTGGCGCTGGCGGGCCTGCTTGCCATGCGTCCCGGCCTGCTGCTGCTGGACGAGCCCACGGCGAATCTCGACCCCGAGGGCGTGCTCGAAGTGCGGGATGCGGTGCTCGCCGCACTCGAGACGACCGGCGCCACGCTCGTGGTTGTGGAGCACCGCGTCGCCGTGTGGCAGGACCTGGTCACCCGCGTCGTCGTGCTGGGAGCGGACGGCGGCGTGCTCGCCGACGGCGCGCCGGACGCCGTGCTCGCCGATGCCGACGGCGAGCTCGGGCGGGCCGGCGTCTGGCTGCCGGGCACGCCCGTCCCCGAGGCACCCGTCGTTCCCGAAGGGATGCCGCTGCTGACCGCTCGCTCGCTCGCGTTCGGTCGTGCGGCGATGACACGCCCACGTCGCCGTCGCCGTGCGCGGGCGGGCGCGGCCGCGGCCGTGCCGGTCGGGCATCCCGTCGATCTCGAGGTGCGTGCGGGCTCCGCGTTCGCCCTCACCGGCCGGAACGGCTCCGGCAAGTCGACCCTCGCCCTCACCCTCGGCGGCCTGCTCCCCGGTCTCGGCGGCGAGCTGATCGCGGAGCCCCTCCTGGCCGACGGCGCCTCCTCGGATCCCGCATCCTGGCGCTCGCGCGAGCTGCTCACGCGCATCGGGAGCGTCTTCCAGAATCCGGAGCACCAGTTCATCGCAGGCACGGTCCGCGACGAGCTCGCCGCCGGCCCGCGCGCGCTCCACCTGCCGACGACTGAGGTCGACGAACGGGTGGATGAACTGCTCGACCGCCTCGCGCTGACCGATGCCGCCGCCGCGAACCCCTTCACGCTCTCCGGCGGTCAGAAGCGCCGGCTCTCGGTTGCGACGGCCCTCGCGACGCGACCCCGCCTCCTGGTGCTGGATGAGCCGACTTTCGGGCAGGATGCGCGCACCTGGCAGGAGCTGGTGCGGATGATCGCCTCCCTCCGCCACGAGGGTCACGCCATCGTCGCCGCCACCCACGACGCGGAGTTCGTGCGCGCCGTGGGTGCCGCATCCCTTCGGCTGGATGTTGCGGAGGTGACCGCATGACGCTCGTGCAGCCGCTGCGCACCGGCCCGCTGGCGACCCTGAACCCGGTCGCCAAGCTCGGCGCCTCCGTGATCGTCACCGTCGCGCTGCTACTCTCCATCGACCCGGTCTCGGCGGGCGTCGCGCTGATCCTCGAACTGGTGCTGCTGGCTTTCGCGGGCATCCCGGTGCGCACCGTCCTGGCGCGCACCGCCCCGGTCTGGATCGCCGCCCCGCTCGCCGGGTTGACCACGGTCCTCTACGGCCAGGTCTCCGGCACCGTCTATGTGCAGTGGTGGGCGGTGGAGATCAGCCAGGGCTCGATCGGCCTCGGCGCCGCGACCGCCCTGCGCGTGCTGGCGATCGGCCTGCCCGCGGTGCTCCTCTTCGTGACCATCGACCCGACCGACCTCGCTGACGGCCTGGCGCAGCTGCTCCGGCTGCCCGCCCGGTTCGTGATCGGCGGCCTCGCCGGTCTCCGGCTGGTCGGGCTGTTCGCCGAGGACTGGCGGGCGCTCACCCTCGCCCGCCGGGCGCGTGGGGTCGCCGAATCCGGTGCGATCCGCCGGTTCCTCGGCCAGTCGTTCGCCCTCTTCGTGCTGTCGCTGCGGCGGGGCACCAAGCTCGCGACCGCGATGGAGGCGCGCGGCTTCGGCGCGCCCGGACAGCGGACCTGGGCGAGGCCCTCCGTCTTCCGCGCGCGCGACTGGGCGGCCCTGGGCGTCGCGCTGGCGGTCGCCGCGGCGGCGGTCACCGCGGCCGTGGCCGCCGGGAGCTGGAATGCCCCGCTCGGCTGAGTCGGCGGCGCAGGCGCCCGCCGAGGCGCCGGCCGACCTCGCCGCGCTTTTCGTCGCCGTGACCCAGGCCGTGGATGCCGCCACGGCAGGCGGACGCACTCCCGTCATCCTCATCGACGGTCCGAGCGGTGCGGGCAAGAGCTCGCTCGCCGATCTCCTGCTCGCCGCCTGGCCCGCGAAGGGCCACCCGCGGCTGGTCCGGATGGACGACCTCTACCCCGGCTGGGACGGCCTCGACGCGGCGAGCACCGCGGTCGGCGACGACCTGCTCGAACCGCTCCGCGCCTCCCGAGCCGGATCCTGGCAGCGCTGGGACTGGGCGGCGGACCGTCCCGCCGGGCGTGAGACCGTCACCGGCCCCGAGCCGCTGATCGTGGAGGGGTGCGGCACGCTGTCCGTTCGCAATGCGGCCCTCGCAGACTTGACCGTCTGGCTGCGGGCCGACGACGCGCTCCGCAAGCAGCGCGCCTTGGCGCGCGACGGCGACACCTTCGCCACCCACTGGGACACCTGGCAGGCGGAGTTCGACCGCTTCGTGGCGCGCGAGCATCCACTCGACCACGCCGCGCTGATCCTCGACGTGTCGGCCCTCGATCTGAGCGCCGGGGTCCGCGACCGTCGATCCGGGACTATGGTGGACACATGACCGAGGCACGCCAGGACCCCGAATACATCGTCGAGTACGTGGACGGACCGCTCGCCGGCCAGACCGACCGCCGTTTCCTCATCGACGGCAAAGTGGATGAGCGCATCGGCGTGATCGCCGCGGTCGAGGGCCTCGAGTCCACCTTCTGGTACGTCGCCGGCGAGGAGCGCGAGGTGGACGGTCAGCGCCTGGTCGCGTACCACTTCGACCAGCCGGACTCCGACCCGGTCGAGTCCGACCAGGAGGACGAGTCGATCTTCGGCTACGGCGCCTGACCCCTCCCGCACTACCAGCTAGTGCGCCGAGCCGATGAGAAACCTGTTCGGCCTATCGGCGGACGAACGTCGCCGG
Source organism: Leifsonia sp. HAY1-4F (assembly GCF_056755275.1). Classification (NCBI taxonomy): domain Bacteria; kingdom Bacillati; phylum Actinomycetota; class Actinomycetes; order Micrococcales; family Microbacteriaceae; genus Leifsonia; species Leifsonia sp. HAY1-4F. Next base: position 437 of record NZ_JBNDHX010000152.1, on the reverse strand, counting down.
CACCTCGTCGACCAGCCACACGCCGTTGGCCGAGCGGAAGAACTCCAGGCCCGCTTCCGCCATCGCGCCGGCGCACACGGTCAGGACGACTGGTCGTCCGTGACGTGCGCCGACCTTCCTGGCGGTTTCCACGTCGGGGACAAGTGCACCTGGCGTCGTAGCCCGGGGTTGATTCCCGTGGTCAGGATCGAATCGACCGACGACTCTGCCGTGCCGTGGAACAGCAGGTCCGGCGGAAGTGCAGGTTCGAGTCCGAGGTCCACGTCGATCGAGTGACCTTGGTTCGCCCTGATGCGATGGTTCGTGATCGCGAAGCGTTGCTTGTCGCTCTGCTCTACGATGTCGTGGAGTTCTTCGCGGCTGACGGTCATACCGTGGCGCGCGAACGCCTCGAGGAGGACGTCGATGTCCACCCATCCGCCGCCATCGAGCTGGAC
>NZ_JBNDHX010000151.1:0-6176 GCF_056755275.1 Leifsonia sp. HAY1-4F | reverse complement strand
CGGTCTACCGCCCTGTCACCGCCGGCTACCCCACCATCACCTCGAAATTCGCCGGCTCCCTTTCCGCTGTCTGGGGTGGCGCCGACCCGAAGAAGTCTCTGACCAGCGCGGCCAACGCGATCGATCAGAACTTCGCGGACAACAACGGATTCAAGTGATCCGGAGGCGTGGGTGCCCAAAGCACGGCGCCCACGCCTACCACCATCGGCACTGCCGCCGACAAAGAACAGGAACGGAACCGTGGCTTCTCCCGTATCAACGCCGATGCGCACATTGAGCATCGCCCGCGCCCCTCGCCGCCGCCGGTGGCGAGACACTCGCGACGGCGTCCTGATGTCTCTCCCCGCGATCCTCGGCCTCGTCGCCTTCGTCGCTGTGCCGTTCATCGCCGCCATTGTCCTCTCCCTGTACAACGTGCAGGTCGACCAGGCCAGGGCCCCGAAGTTCTGGGGCCTGACCAACTATGCACGTCTCTTCACCGACCCGGTGGTCTCGGCATCCTTCCTGAGGTCGCTGGTCAACAACTTCGTCTTCGCGATCGTCGTCATTCCCGTACAAACCGGCCTGGCGCTCCTGCTGGCCGTGCTGTTGAACCGCAAATTGAAGGGAGTCCGGTTCTTCCGCACCTTCTTCTTCATGCCAGTGGTCTTTCCGATGGCCCTCGTCGCTGTGATCTGGCGGCTGATTCTGGACCGCAGCCCAAGCGGCCTCTTGAACTCGGCTGTCGGATTCGTCACAGGTGGTTCAGTGCCGGCGCACGATTGGCTCGGGTCGGCAGCCACGGCTCTCGGATCGGTCATCCTGCTGTCCATCTGGCAGGGAGTCGGCTTCCAGATGGTGATCCTTCTTGCCGCCTTGCAGGAGATTCCCGAAGAACGCTACGAGGCGGCACGACTGGATCGCGCGAACGGCTGGCAGCAGTTCGTCAACGTCACCGTCCCCGGGATCCGGAACACGCTGATCTTCGTCGTACTGCTGACCACGATCCTGGCGTTCAGGGTCTACGACCAAGTGTTCATCCTGATTCGAACGGCCGGAGCCAATGAAGGAGCCACTCAGACGTTGCTCTACAACGCCACCCAAGCCATCTACAGCGAGAACAACCTCGGTAGGGCGTCGTCGATCTCGGTCGTCCTGTTCCTCATCATCGTCATCATCACACTGATCCAACGTCGGGTCCTACGTCAAAGGAGCGAAGGATGAGCACCACCACATTGCGGCGGACAGTGTCGACCATCCGCGACTACATCCTGATGGTCGTCGCAGCGCTGATCATGTTCGCGCCCATCTACTACCTTCTCGTCGGCAGCCTGAAGCCATCCGCGCACGTCCTGGACGGCTTCGCCGGATTCCTGCCGACCAACCTCTCGTTCGACAACTACGTCGGTGTCTTCCACTCGCTGAGTTCGGACGCAACCGGCTACTTCTGGCGATTCCTCTTCAACTCGTTCGCGATCTCGGCCGTCGTCGTGATCGCCGGATTAGTCGTCAACTCGATGGCCGGATACGCCTTCGCGCGGCTGGAATGGGTCGGCCGCGACAAGGTGTTCCTCCTGATCGTCTTGTTGGTGATCGTTCCATTCGAATCGGTCGCCATTCCACTGATGTCTCTCATGCAGGGGCAGCGGGACACGTTGCTCGTCCAAATGATCCCGTTCATCGCCAACGCGTTCTCGGTGTTCCTCTTCTACACGTTCTTTCTCAACCTGCCGAAGAGTATCGAGGAGGCCGCCCGGATCGACGGACTTGGATCATGGGGCACTTACGTACGAATCGTGGTGCCCAATGCCAAGCCGGTCTTCGCCACAGTCGCGATCCTCACCTTCCTCAGCTCCTGGGGTCAGTATCTGTGGCCCTCGCTGGTGACCTCCGACCCGTCGGCGAGGCCGTTGCCGCTGGAGATGAGCGTGTTCTCCGCCCAGGTTCCGCCTGATTGGGGACAGGTGTTCGCCTTCGGCACGCTGCTCGTGCTGCCGGTGCTGATCGTATTTCTCATCTTCCAGCGCTACTTCGTCCAGTCCGTCGCCGGGTCAGCCGTCAAAGGCTGACCACCCTGTCCACATTTCTCGGGAGCCCCAGTGAAGCAGCCGATCGCACTGCCTGACATGCTGCACCTGCGTCGCGAGGGAACCAGCGTCGTCGTGGACCTACGCACCGACTACGGGCCGGCGATCGTGCACTGGGGAAAAGAGCTGCACGCGACGGACGAGCCCGCGCTGCGCAGCATCCTGACGATGCTGCAGCCCCAGCACGTCACGGGAGGGTTGGACATCCCGCCTCGTCTCGCACTCGTCCCGACCGCCTCGTCGGGGTGGCCGGGGACGCCCGGTATCGAGGGGCACCGGGCGAACGGGAGATCCTTCAGCCTCCTGCTGACTCTCGTCGATGTGAACCAGAACGATAGCGCCGCCAGACTGACTCTCGAGGACGCCGAGACGGAGGTTCTCGTGCATGTGGATCTGGAGATCGGCGCCGGAGGAGTTTTCACGCAGCGGATCGCGATCACCAACGTGGGTGACACCGACTACCAGGTCCAGACACTGCAGGCGACGTTCCCTGTCCCGTGGGAATCAACGGAACTGCTGGACACGACAGGTCGGCACCTGCTCGAACGCACCCCGCAACGGCACGCGTTCACGTTCGGCACCCACCAACGCGAAAGCCGGCGCGGACGCCCGGGCGCCGACGCCACCCTCATCCTGGCCTGTGGACCGCCCGGATTCGGCTTCGAGAGCGGCCAAGTCCACGGGGTGCACGTCGGATGGAGTGGCAACCATCGCACGTCCGCCGAACGCGTCACCACAGGGGAGGCCTTCCTGACCGGAGGTGAGCTGTACCTGCCTGGCGAAGTCACGTTGACTCCAGGAGAGACGCTCGCATCCCCGACCATCTACGCGTCGTGGGGGAACGGGCTCGACGAGCTCGCACATCGCTTCCATACTCTGTGGCGGGCCCGCCCACACCATCCGCGCCGGCCGCGACCCATCACCCTGAACACCTGGGAGGCGGTGTATTTCGACCAGGACCTCGGACGGCTCGCCACCCTGGCCGACGCCGCAAGCGATGTCGGGGTCGAACGGTTCGTCCTCGATGACGGCTGGTTTCGTGGCCGACGGGACGACACTTCGGGGCTCGGCGACTGGGACGTCGACGCAACGATCTGGCCGCACGGGTTACACCCGCTCATCGACCATGTCCGCGCGCGCGGCATGGAATTCGGCCTCTGGGTCGAGCCGGAGATGGTGAACCTCGACAGCGAGCTCGCTCGTGCCCACCCCGACTGGATCCTCCGGGCGCGGACGACGCTTCCTGCGTCCGGAAGAAATCAGCAGCTGATCAACCTCGCCAACCCGGACGCCTCTGCGTACATCTACGCCAGGTTGCACGGACTGCTCACCGAATACCCGATCGCCTACCTCAAATGGGACCACAATCGCGACCTCGTCGACCCCGGCTCGGGCGCCGGAGGGTCTCCCCGGCTTCACGCCCACACACTCGCGTTCTACCGGCTCCTGGATCGCCTGCGCATCGATCACCCGGAACTCGAAATCGAGTCCTGCGCTTCGGGAGGGGCCCGCATCGACTTGGGTGTGCTCGACCGAACAGATCGCGTGTGGGTCAGCGACAACCTGGACCCCCTCGAGCGGCTCATCAACCAGCGCTACACCGGCCTTCTCGTACCGCCCGAAATGCTCGGGACCCACATCACGAGCCCCACGGTGCACACCACCGGGCGGACCGTCGATCTGTCCTTCAGCGCGTCGACGGCACTCATCGGCCACCTCGGAATCGAATGGGACCTCTCGGCAACGGACGCCGCCACTCGTCAGAGGATCGCCGAGTGGATTACTTTCGCCAAAGAAATCCGCCCACTCGTCCGCAACGGCAGACTGATCAACGCCGACAACGCGGATCCATCGATCGATGTCCGCGGAGTGGTCGACACCGACGGCCGAGAGGCCGTCTTCGTCATCTCGCAGATCGCGATGAGCAGCACGTATCCCACCGCGCGCATCAGACTTCCCGGCCTCGACGCTGCGACCGCATACAGGATCGAGACTCCGTTCGCTGCGGACGCGCGCGGCACCGTGCTCTCCGGCCGGAGCTGGGTGAACCAGACCCTGACGGCCACCGGAGAAGAGCTGGGTCACCTCGGGCTGAGGCCGCTCGTGCTCCATCCGCAGCAATCCCTCATCCTCAGGGCCGTCGCAGACCAGCGACGGCCCTGAGATCAGGCGGATGCGTTCGCGTCTCCGATGTAGCGTCCGAGTTAGTATTCGACGGCGAGACCGTGCTGTTCGCCTAGCGCGGCGAGGGCCATGGCGCGGGAGTAGAAGCCGGGGTTGGTGAGCGTCCCGGCGAACTCCTCGTAGGCGGCGACGATGTCGCCGTCCGGCGGCAAGCTCGCCCGGTTGACCTGGTTCTTGGCGAGAGCGAGGGCGGCCGGGTCGAAGGAAGCCAGCCGGGCGACGGTTGCGTCGACGAACGCGTCGAGTTCGGCATCGGGGAGGGCTCGGGTGATCCAGCCCCACCGCTCGGCGGTGGCGGCGTCATAGTCGGCGCTGCCGAGAATGACCTCCAGAGCGCGGTCGCGGCCGATGGAGCGGGTGAGACGTTCGGAGCCGCCGCCGCCGGGGACGATGCCGATGCCGACCTCGGGCTGGCCGAAGAATGCCTTCTCCCGGCTGGCGTAGCGCAGGTCGGCCGCCAGGGCGAGCTCGTTGCCTGCGCCGCGGGCGCGGCCTCGGATGACCGCGATGCTGACGAACGAGGCCTTGCTGAGTCGGATGACGGCCTCCGACCACACAGGCAGGTCACCCTCGTTCGCCGGCTGCGGAAGGTCGGCCGAGGCCGCACCGTCGAAGTGATTGAAGAAGAAGTCGTCGAGATCGCTTTCGAATGTGACGACCTGGATGTCCGGGTCGGCGTCGAGTTCACCGATGATGCGGTGCAGCGAGACCACGGTCTCTGGGATGACGAGGTTCACGGGCGGGTTCGAGAAGCGGATGCGGGCGGTGCGCGGGCTGGTGCGCTCGAGGACGAGCGTGCTGGGCTGGGACATGGTGGTTCTCCTTCGATTCGGATGGTGAGGGTGGGTGCTCTACGGGATCAGAGCCGGACGAGCATCTTCCCGGTGTTCTCGCCGCGCATCATGGCCGAGTACGCGTCGAGGGTGTTCTCGAATCCGTCGACGATGGTCTCCTGATGGCGCAGAGCGCCGGTCGCCAGCCATCCGGCGGCCTCCTGGAAGAACTGCGGCTGCAGATCCATCTCCTCGGTGACCATGAAGGTCACGAGCTTGGAGCGAGTGACCGCTAGGTTCCAGATGTTGCGGGGACCGACGACCGGCTGCCCGTTGTACTGGGAGACCATGCCGGACAGCACGATGCGGGCGTGGATGTTCAGAGCGCCGATCGCTGCCTCCAGCGATTCGCCGCCGACGTTGTCGAAGAACACGTCGATACCGTCGGGGACGAGCTCTGCGAGGCTGTCGGCGATGGGGGCGGTCTTGTAGTTGAACGCGGCGTCGAAGCCGAAGTCATTCACCAGCTGCGCGACCTTCGCGTCGGAGCCGGCGCTGCCGATCACCCGGCCGGCGCCCTTCAGCTTCGCGATCTGTCCGACGACGGAGCCCACGGCACCCGCAGCGCCGGAGACGTAGACGGTCTCGCCGCCCTTCAGCTCGGCGAAACGCTCGATCCCGATGTAGGCGGTGACGCCCGGCACCCCGAGGACCCCGAGGTAGGCCGACAGTGGCGCAAGGTTCGGGTCCACCTTGTAGACGGTCGCCGCGTCGAGGACTGCGTGTTCGCGCCAACCGAGGCCGTGGAAGACGTGGTCGCCGACCGCGAAGCCGTCCGCCCGGGAGGCGATCACTCGGCCGACGGCGGGCCCGTCAAGTGGCTCGCCCAACGTGTAGGGGGCGATGTAGGACTTCTTGTCGCTCATCCGGCCCCGCATGTACGGGTCGACTGAGAGGAACTCGTTCGCGACGAGGATCTCTCCCTCGGCGATCGGCTCGAGCGGGATCGCGTCGATCACGATGTCCTCCGCGGTGGGCTCGCCGACCGGTCGGCTCGCCAGGCGCCACGCGCGAGTGGATGTGGGCAGGACGGTATTCGACTGCGTGTCGGGGTTGGTCACGATAGACATGGGCTCCTCCATAAGTGGAAACT
>NZ_JBNDHX010000150.1:0-6520 GCF_056755275.1 Leifsonia sp. HAY1-4F | reverse complement strand
TCCGTCGTCGGCAGCGTCAGATGTGTATAAGAGACAGACCTATTCGTGGCGCGCCGATCCGGTGCTGTGGTGCGGAGTGTTTACCGATCCGAAACCGAGTGGATGCCCGCGAGCGAGACGGATCGGGAGTGTCAGATTCCGAGGCGGACGATGTAGAAGTCGCTCGTCCAGATCGGGCGGATGGAGATGGAGCGGCCGGAGTCGGGCGCATCCATGATGTTGCCGTTGCCGGCGTAGAAGCCGTCGTGGCCGGACATGATGACGACGTCGCCGGGCTGCGCGTCGGCGATCGAGATCCGCTTGCCCATCGCCGCCTGACCGGACACGGAGTGCGGCAGGTTGATTCCGAACTGCGCGTAGACGTACATGACGTAGCCGGAGCAGTCCATGCCGGCCGGGCTGGCGCCGCCGTACACGTACGGGGTGCCGATGTACTGCTGGGCCACCGAGAAGACCTGCGCGAGGCTGAAGCTCGGGTAAGGCGGGTTGGCCAGGAAGTCGGAGACCGAAGGGCCGGTGGAGGCCTTGGCATAGTTGGTCAGCTCGATGGCGGCCTGCGCACGGGCCGCTTCTGCGGCGGCAGCGGCCGCGGCGGCGGCCTTCTGCGCGTTCAGCTGCTGCTCACTCGTCGCGGACGCGGTGTCGCGGCTGACGGCCTCGGTGGCGACTCCCCCGACCTCGACGGTTTGCGACTGGGCCTTCTTCATGGAGTCGACGGCGCTCGGGCCGAAGGCTGCGCTGTCGGTGCCGTTCGGGTTGAAGGCGAAGGCGGGGATGGCCATGGTGGCGATGATTCCGGCGGCGACCGTGATGGCGCCGGCATTCAGAATCCAGCCGCCGCGGCGCTTCTTCTTCGCCTGCGTGGCAATGGAGCCGGTGGATGTCGTGCGAGCCGGCGACCCTGCCGGCCGGGACGACGTGGTCGCCTCACGCGCCGCGCGGGAGTTGCGGCGGGAGATGGGGACGATGCCGGTGGTGCTGCGTGAGTCTGTGGTGCTCTGGTCCGGGTTTGTCCGGTCCTGGGTGGGACCGGACGTGCTCGAGTCTGCCAAAGTGTGACCTCCAACGCTCCAGCAGCACTAGGGAGCTGCCCCCGTCCGTAGCGAGTGGGCTTCGGTGTCACGGATCGGGAGACGGGTTCAGGGGGGTGGAGCGTCCCGATCCGGGGTCCTGTGGGCCGGCTTCTGACCCGTTCGGACTCGTAAGAGACTACGGGACGATATGTCGTTTGTCACATCTTTTGGCGGGTTTTTTAACGAATCGGTAACGGGACTCAGGCGTCGACGAAGATGTGCGCCGCGAGCTCGTTGGGCAGTTCGAGACCGGCGTCGAACCCGTCGATCTGGACGGCGACATACGATCCTGCCGGAGAGAAAGTGCCGGTCGAGCCGGGAAAAACGCCCGCCTGCTTCAGCTGGAGGAGCAGCTCGGGGTCGACCTGGGCCGGCTCGCCGAGGCGCCGGATCTTGGCCGTCACGCCCGAATCGTTGCCGCGCACGACATCGACCAGGTTGACGAGGCTCTCAGTGGATACGGAGGAGTCGGGCGCGCCCAGCTCGCTCAGACCGGGGATCGGATTGCCGTACGGCGACTCGGTCGGGTGCCCGAGCATGGTCAGCAGCTTGCGTTCGACCTGCTCGCTCATCACGTGCTCCCAGCGGCACGCCTCTTCGTGGACGTACTCCCACTCGAGCTCGATCACGTCGCTGAGCAGGCGCTCTGCGAGGCGGTGCTTGCGCATCACGTGCACGGCCTTGCGGCGGCCCTCGTCGGTCAGTTCGAGGTGCCGGTCGCCGGAGACCACGACGAGGCCGTCGCGCTCCATCCGGCCGACGGTCTGAGAGACGGTCGGGCCGGAGTGGCCGAGACGCTCCGAGATGCGGGCGCGCAGGGGGACGATGTTGTCCTCCTCCAGCTCCAGAATGGTGCGGAGGTACATCTCTGTCGTGTCGATGAGATCGGTCATGTACCCCTCCGTGGTGCGGCGCGCGAATGCCGGATGTCAGCCTACTTCCTGCGGCCGACAGGCGGGTGCGGGCCTGGCCGCATCCCCTGGCCGTCGCGCCGTCATGCGCCGCTGCGATGGTGCAACAGCCAATACACTTCAGTTATGCCGGAGACCACTATTCCCTCTGACCTGCTGCCCGCCGACGGTCGATTCGGATGCGGACCCTCCAAGGTCCGCCCCGAGCAGGTCGCCTACCTCGCCGGGCCCGGCGCGGAACTGCTGGGCACCTCCCATCGGCAGGCGCCGGTCAAGAACCTGGTGGGCCGCGTGCGCGAGGGGCTGGGTGAGCTGTTCCGCATCCCCGACGGCTACGAGGTCGTCATCGGCAACGGCGGCTCGACCGCGTTCTGGGATGCTGCAGCCTTCGGCCTGATCGAGAAGCGCAGCGAGAACCTCGTCTTCGGCGAGTTCGGCGGCAAGTTCGCCAAGGCGGCGGCGGCGCCGTGGCTCGAAGCGCCGCACGTGCTCGAAGCACCGGGCGGGTCGCGCAGCGAGGTCGAGGTCGTCGCCGGCGTCGACCTGTACGCATGGCCGCACAACGAGACCTCGACCGGCGTCATGGCGCCGGTCCGCCGTGTCCAGGGCGACGAGGGCGCGCTGACCGTCATCGACGCGACGAGCGCCGCCGGCGGCGTCGACCTCGATGTGAGCGAAGCGGATGTGTACTACTTCGCCCCGCAGAAGAACTTCGCCTCGGACGGCGGCCTCTGGCTCGCACTGTTCTCCCCCGCCGCCCTCGAGCGGGTCGAGCGCATCGCGGCGAGCGGACGCTACATCCCGGAGTTCCTGAGCCTGAAGAACGCCGTCGACAACTCGCGCCTCAACCAGACGCTGAACACCCCGGCGATCGCGACCCTCGTGCTCCTGGAGAACCAGCTCGAGTGGATGAACGGCAACGGCGGCCTCTCCTGGGCGGATGCGCGCACGCGCGAGTCGTCCGGTGCGCTGTACTCCTGGGCGGACAGCGTCGACTACGCGACGCCGTTCGTCGCCGAGCCGTCACACCGTTCGCAGGTCGTCGTCACGATCGACTTCGACGAGCGGATCGACGCGGCAGCGATCGCCAAGACGTTGCGCGCGAACGGCATCGTCGACACGGAGCCCTACCGGAAGCTCGGCCGCAACCAGCTGCGCGTCGCGACGTTCACGGCCATCGAGCCGGCGGATGTGCGCGCGCTGATCGGCTGCATCGAGTACGTGGTCGAACGACTGGGCTGAGCGAGCGCGATGCGCCTCTGGCTCCGCGACGGCGAACGTCGGCCCGACCCGGTCCCCGTGAAGACGGATGACCGGCGGGCCGTCGTCGTCGGGCTAGCGCTCTGGCTGTTCGCCCTCGTCGTCGTCGTGATCGTCGGCATCCCGCTCGGCGTCAGCGACCGGGGCACCTGGGTCGGCACCATCGTCGTCGGACTCGTCCTCGGAGTGCTCGGGCTCGGTTACCTGACGGTGACGCGGCGCCGCTGAGGTGCGGCGGGAGTCGGTCGCGTCCTCGTCGGTAGCGTCATCGTCGGTCGCATCCTCGTCGGGAGCGTCCTCGTCGGCAGCATCATCGTCGGGAGCATCCTCGTCGGCGGCATCCTCGTCGATCGGCGCGGCGAGCGCCGCGGCCTCCTCCGCCTCCAGGTCGAGCCCGGTGTCGATGTCCGTCTCCTCGTCGAAGCCGACATCCACGCTGTCGATGTCGACCCCATCCAAGTCGCCGTCGTCGTGCAGGTCGTGCACGTCGCGGTCGTCCTCGGAGTCGTCGAACCCGTCGTCCTCGTCTTCGTCCTCGTCGTCCTCCTCGTCGTCGTCGTCGCCTTCGGCGCCCGGAACGGCGTGCGCCTCCTGGGCGGCCTGGTAGTCGGCCAGGCGATCCGACCACGGCACCCAGTCGGGAGCGAGGAGCGCCCCGTCGCCGGGCATCAACTCCGCCTCCAGCACCGTCGGCTCGGCGTCGTCTCCGGCGCGGCCGACCGTCACGGTCCAGTGCCAGCCCGGATAGCCGGGGATGCGGCACTCGAAGAACAGGGAGACGGCGCCGGACTCCTCGACCTCGTAACCGAGGGGCTCGCCGATGGTCGACTCCGGAGTGATCTCCGCGAGAGCACCACGGGCGAGCGGAACCGCGGCGATCAGCTCCGGGTCGGCTTGCACGGCCGGCGTCGCGTCGTCCCCGAGCTCAGGCATCCAGGTCGTCCGCGACCTTGCGCAGCACGGCGGCGATCTTCGCGCCGTGCGCCTTGTCCGGGTACTTGCCCCGGCGCAGGTTGGAGCCGATGCCGTCGAGCAGCTTCACCAGGTCTTCGACGATGATCGCCATGTCGTCCGCAGACTTGCGCTTCATCTTCGCCAGGCTCGGCGGAGCCTCCAGGACGCGCACGGACAGCGCCTGCGCGCCGCGCTTGCCGTCGGCGATGCCGAACTCGAGGCGCGACCCCGCCTTCACGACCGCACCAGCGGGGAGGGCCGAGGCGTGCAGGAAGACTTCCTGGCCGTCATCAGAGCTGATGAAGCCGAAGCCTTTCTCCTCGTCGTAGAACTTGACCTTGCCGGTTGGCATGGGAACCTCACTTCGCATGGGGGATCGGATGACCGTCCTCAATTATCCTTGATTTCGTGACCCAGCAGACCCCTCCGCCGGCATCCCGGCTCCAGCGCATCCTCGCGTACATCATCGCCGCGCTCGTTATCCTCTCCCTGGTCTGCATCGCGGCCATCCTCATCGGCACCGCGGCGGGGCAGTTCGCCGCCCAGGGATCGGGCCAGGGCATCTGGCCCGCCGTGTTCCTGCTGCCGTACGGAGCGCTCCCGATCGCCTTCGTGCTGATCATCGTCCTGCTCATCGTGAGTGCGCGACGCAACCGGGCCGCGAACGCGGCGGGCGGAAACGGCACCGGACGGCCCGGCGACAGCACGGGCCGGCGCTAGCGGCGTCGGCTCGGCGGCCGCGCGATGACGACCACGCTCGCTCTCGCAGCGCGACTCCGGGGGCTGGACGACGACGCGCTCGTCGCCGCCCTGCACCACCGCACCTATCGGCGACAGGGCGTCGCCGATTACTTCGACCTGGGCGAGGCCCTGCTGGATGCGGACTCGCTGCAGCGCGCGCTCGCACCCCTCGACCGCATCCGGCTCGCCATCCTGGTCGTACTCGCCCGCGCCGAGGCGCCGCTGACGGCGGCCGGGGTCTCGCGGCAGCTGGCCGGGCACCCGGCCACGGCGGGCAGTTCGGGGGCGACCATCTCTGCGGCGTTGGATGACCTGGCGGGGCTGCTGCTGGTCCATCCCGTGGAGGAGGCGGGCGGCGCGAACGGGGATGGCGCGTCAGCGCCGCGGTTCGCCGGGTACGAGCCCGTGACCGCACAGCTCGCCGCCTGGCCGGCAATGGGCCTGCCGTCTCCCGACGAGTTGCTCCGCACTCCCCCGCCGGCCGCGCTCGCACCCGTCCCGGACACGGAGGGCCGCTTCACCGACCGCCTCGCCGCCGAGCGCGCGTTCGAGGCGGTCGCTGCCGTGTCCGAGCTCGTCGCAGAGCTCGGCCGCGAAGGCGCGAGGCGCCTGCAGAAGGGCGGCCTGGCCCTCCCGGCCGTGAAGCGCCTCGCGCAGGCACTCGCGGTGGATGCCGACCTCGTCCCCGTCGCGCTCTCCGCGGCCGCGAGCGCCGGCCTGGTGGCCGTGGACGACGGGATGTGGCTCCCCACCGAGAGCGCCGCATCCTGGTCGCACTCTCCGACCCCCGCCCGCTGGCGCGACCTCGCCGCCGCGTGGCTCGACGCCGTCCCCGACGACGTGCGCACGCTGCTCGCCCTGCGCAGCCGGGCCGCCTGGGGCGAGAGCCTCCGCGAGCAGATCGCCTGGCTGCATCCCGCCGCCATCGACGAGGCACAGGGCCGAGTGGATGCGCACACGCGCCTCGCGGAGTGGCTCGGCGTGACGGCGCATCAGGCGCCGTCCTCTGCCGGAACGGCGCTGGTGGAGGCCGGCCCCGACGCGGCGACGGCCGCCATCACTGCACTGTTCCCGGCGGAGGTCGACCGGGTGTACCTGCAGCACGACTTGACGATCGTCTCGCCCGGGCCGCTCGCTCCCGAGATCGAGGGACGACTGCGCGCGATCGCCGACCTGGAGTCGCGGGCGCTCGCATCCACGTTCCGGCTCTCGGCCGCATCGGTGGATCGGGCGCTCACCGCGGGAGAGACGGCGGAGGGCATCCGGCAGTTCCTGTCCGAGATCTCGCTCACCGGCCTCCCGCAGCCGCTCGACTACCTCATCGCGGACGCCTCCGAACGCCACGGCCGGGTGCGCGTGCGCGCGGTCGTCGGCGAGGGAGCGCACGCGGCGGTGCGGTCGGAGGATGCGACCCTGCTGCGGACCATCCAGGTCGACCAGGCGCTCGCCTCCCTGCGGTTCGCGCATTCCGGCCACGGGGAGCTGATCAGCCGCTTCCCCCGCGACGTGGTGTTCTGGGCGATCAGCGACGCGCGGTATCCCGTCTGTCTCTTATACACATCTGACGCTGCCGACGACGGA
>NZ_JBNDHX010000149.1:0-6635 GCF_056755275.1 Leifsonia sp. HAY1-4F | reverse complement strand
CTCCCGGACAGCGCGAGTGCGGCGCCACCTGTCGACACGAGCACCGCAGCCACGATAAGCGACACCAACATGGCCATGCGACGGTGCACCAGCCGCTCCGGCTGTTCGCGCGCCGCCTCCTGGACGAGCATGCTCCTGATCGCTTCGATACGGTCGCGATCGAACGGTGACGAATTGTCCGTGCTCTTCATCGTGCATCTCCCGGAATTGAGGCGTCCGTCATATCGGTGACCAGCTCCGCCAATTTCTTCTTCGATCGGAAGAGCCGGGACTTGACTGTCCCGACCGGAACTCCGAGCGCTGTCGACGCATCCAGCACAGTCATGCCCTGGATCACGCACAATGACACGACGTCCTGCTCGACCCCGGTCAGTGTGGCGAACGCTTGCCGCACCGCTACTCGCCGGGGCTCGTCGTCGAGCCGTTCGTTGACCCCGGGCGAGAAATCGTCGTGATGTTGCCCGCCTGGGAGAGTCCCCATGGCGTGACGGTGCCGGCGGCGTGCTCGCGCGAAGTTCCGAGCCACGTAGTTGGTTGTCACCAGAAGCCAGGGAAGGACGGACCCGTTGACGACTCGAACGGATTCTCGCTTTCGCCACGCTTCGAGGAACACGAGCGCCGCAACGTCTTCGGCGTCATGGAACGAGCCCACGGACCGCAGTGCGTGCCACAGGACCCGATCGTGATGCGTCTCAAAGAGCGCACCGAACGCGGCGGGGTCACCCGAGCGCGTCTCCGCCCACTCGTCCGGTTGCAGCTCGCTGAAAAATGACGTCATACCCCATAATGTCCGCGCAGGAGAAAAAGGTTCTCGGAGAAGTTGGCCCGACACGTCAATAGGCGGTGAGCCATGCAAAATCGACCGGCACGTGTCCTCCTGGGACGTTCGTAAGCCGATCGGCTTGCGAACGGCTCAGTCACCGGTCTTAGAGAAGCAGAATTGACAAAGAAGGGTCCTGGTTATTAGACCGTGTCAGCGACTGAGCCCAGGGGATGGTCAGCGACGTACTACTAATGCCGCCGGTCAGACAAAGCGCCCGCTAGCGGATCGACCTACGCGCCTGTGTCTAGAGACGAGGCCACGAGCGGAAATAGGGTGCTACGGAGCTTTCGGATCGGGCTCGCTCTGCGACCAATCTTTGTCCTCTGGGTGCTCTGTCTCAGCCGAGTGCGGGACGGCGTTCCAGAAAGCACGCAGGTCCTTGCCCCCATTCGGTCCGAATGGCTTCGCCGCCCAGTCCAGGAACTTCTCGCTTCGTTCGCCCACAAGGACAGTATGGCGCTGTCGGCCGGCGGTACGTCCGCTTCGGCAGAACCCGGCAGGACGTCCGTAAGCGGATCGCTGAGCGCGACAGCCGTTCGCCCCTGAGTGTTAGTTGAGGCTCTCGAACACCATCGTCGCCTGGATGCGGTCTCCGCCGCCCAGCCCCTTGCTCCCACTGCTAGCCGTGGTGATGGTGTGCAGACGGTAGCCCTTTGCGGCTTGGTCGTTGATCGCCTTCTCAAGAGAGGTCAAGTTGCCGGACCCCGTTCCCCAGAGCTTCTCCTTCAGAATGACCTGCACGACGACGTACTGCATCCGGCTTTCTCCCTCTGAATTTGGGTGCGCGAGCAAGGTGCTCGCTCCGCAAGACAAGTCTGTCGCGGAATCACATGCTTGTATGGCCCCCGTTCGCGTCGTCGAATGCGACAACCCGTCGGCAGGCCCGGTTCCAGGCCGCCGTCCTGTCTCTCTAACCGATCCATATCCGTGCAGGGTGGTCGACCGCGTTTGGAAGGGGCGGTGTCGATCCGCCGGGTACCACTAGTCCCGGGACGAGAACGTCTTCAAATGGAACCGTCGTGCGTGCGAAGATCAGGAATGCCCAAGAGCCGCAAGCGCAAGCTCAATCGCAACTCGGTCCAGGAGACGGAGCCGGCGCGTGATGCACGCCCGGACAAGCGGGCCGCCGTCCGGCCAGGGACCTTCAACCTAAACGGGGACTTCTTCACCCCCGAGGGCGTGATCATCCGTCGCACAAGAGAGGAAGTCACTCCCGCCGAGGCGGCGGGGCTCGTTCGGAACGGAGCTCGAGTCGCATTCGAGGGATGTGGCTGCGGTGGCGGCGGCGGTTGCATACCGTTGTGGCCGAGTTCTGCGGACGCGGCAGATGCGGCTGTGGTTGGAAAGCCGACATTCACCGACGAGTACGGATCTCCGACATGGATCGATGTCTGGCAATCCGAGGATCAGAGCGTCGTGTTCCTGCACGGCGATGTGAGCTGGGGAACGATCGCTGGCTGACCGCTGAAGGGTCGATCAACGGGACAACCGCCCCGGTACGAAGCCGATTCGGCGGATCGCGTATTTCCGGGGGCGGGAGATTCCCGTAAGACCCGCCCGCGAATATGCCCGGTGATGGCCCCTCAAACGCGACAGTCCGAACCATGCTCATCGGTTGCGCCCGCGTCTCTACCTACGCGCACGATCTCACCGCGCAACGCAACGCCCTCCGGGCACTCGGGCGTCGACGAGGACAACTTCCACGTCGACCACGGTCTCACCGGCACCAAGCGCGTGCGGCCCGGACTCCGTGAAGCGATAAGCGGCCGCGTCGGCGACACCCTCGTCGTCGCGAAGCTTGGCCGGCTGGCCCGCTTCCCTGCCTGACGCGCGCCCGGGGTCGTGCGTTCGGCGACAGCGACTGCGGGCTCGGCCACCCCCAGGGCGCTCATCGCTCGCGCGCGCGAACCGCCTCCGACCGGCTCGGACGCGCCTCTTCGACCACACCGTCCGCAACCGAGCGAACACGCGTCAGACCGACGGTGAAACGCACCGCCAGCGCCAGGAGCAGGGACACGGTGGTCGCGTACAGCAGAACCCCCATCCCGGCGATCCCCTGCGCGATGAACAGGTCGAAGTTGCCGCTGTCGACCATGCCGCCTCCCGTTGCGAACAGGCCAGGGAAGAGCAGGCCGACGAGGCCGCCGACGATCGTCACCACGCAGAGGGTCAGCGCGGGGCCGAAGCGTGCGCGCGTCGCCAGGTCCACCATGGTGGCGCACGCCAGCGCAGACAGCGCGCCCACCAGCATCGCCCAGCCGAGAGTGAGGACTCCGGAGGCGGCCGTCACGGCAACGAGGCCGGCGAACGCCCCGCACAGGGCGCTGGTGAGGGTGGGACGCCGCAGCAGGACCGCATCGACCAGCATCCACATCAGCACACCTGTGGCCGACGCGAGGAACGCTCCGATGGCGATCTGCGGCGCGTAGGCGTCGAGCGCGCCCTCCGACCCCACCACGAGGCCCAGCCAGCCCACCCAGAGCGCCGCACCGCCGATCGCGACCAGGGAGGGGCGAGCCGGACGCAGAGGCAGATGCTCACTCCGTCCACAGGCCATCAGGATGCCCACAGCGCTGGCACCCGCTGCCACCACCGGCAGCGCTCCCCCGAAATCGACGACGTGGAGTCCCGCGACCGCCCAGCCGTCGTTCAGGGCGAAGACGCCGTAGCCGACGGGGACGAGCACCAGCGGCAGCCAGAGGACCACGATCAGGATCCACGCGCGCACTGTCAGACGCGACGCGACGCCGACGGCGACGATCGCCGTGCACAGCACGAGCACCGCGATCAGGTATCCGGCACGCGCGGCCGGATATGGGGAGGACGCAGCGGGGTGGATGCCCACGACCGACGCCAGCCCCGGGTCGGGCCGCCCGACGATGCTCGGGATGAGCGGCCGCCCGGCGACCATGCCGTAGCCTCCCAGCACGGCCAGCACCACCACGATGGCAGCGCCGACCAGCACGAAGCGGAATGAACGCGCGGCCCGCGCGCGGCCGGCCATGCCGCCGGCGAACAGCGCCAGCCCGAGGGCCGCCAGGACCACGAGCGCGCCGCAGAAGAACAGCAGCAGCGCATCCACCTGATCCGGTGTCGCTTGTGCCATCGTGCTCCCTCGCCTGAATCGCTCCCCTCACCCTAGCGACGGTCCCCACGACCCTGACGGGGCGCCGCCTCTTGGCGACGCCCCGTCAGGGTCGTGAGCTGCGGTCGGATCAGACCGTCTCGAGCGAGTAGCCCTCCTCGCCGTGCACCACGGTGTCGACGCCGGCCAGCTCGTCCTCGTTCTTGATGCGGAAGCCCATCGTCTTCTGGATGGCCCAGCCGATCGCGTACGCCAGGACGAAGGAGAAGATCAGCACCGAGAAGGCGCCCAGGGCCTGCACGCCGAGCTGCTGGAAGCTGCCGCCGTAGAGCAGGCTCGAGAACTGCGAGGTCGCCTCGCCCTTGCTGTTGTAGGTGTGGGTGAAGCCGAAGATGCCGATCCAGAGGGTACCGATGATGCCGCCGACGAGGTGGATGCCGACCACGTCGAGCGAGTCGTCGAATCCGAGACGGAACTTCAGGTCGATCGCCAGGGCGCAGACGGCGCCGGCGACGAGGCCCAGCAGGATGCCGAAACCGGGGGTCAGGATGTTACAGGCCGGGGTGATCGCGACCAGGCCCGCGACCGCACCGGATGCGGCGCCGATGGAGGTCGGCTTGCCGTCCTTGATCTTCTCCACGATCAGCCAGCCGATCGTCGCCGCGGCGGG
This sequence comes from Leifsonia sp. HAY1-4F, assembly GCF_056755275.1. Lineage (NCBI taxonomy): Bacteria > Bacillati > Actinomycetota > Actinomycetes > Micrococcales > Microbacteriaceae > Leifsonia > Leifsonia sp. HAY1-4F. Next base: position 2,057 of record NZ_JBNDHX010000149.1, on the reverse strand, counting down.
GGCAGCCAGGGTGTTGATCCAGGCGAGGGCCGCGACGCCGTCCACAGCGGCCTCAGAACCCGCGTTGAAGCCGAACCAGCCGAACCAGAGCAGCGCGGCGCCGAGCAGCGTCAGCGGGACGTTGTGCGGCTTGTTCATGCCCTTCTGGAAGCCGACGCGCTTGCCGAGCACGAGGGCCAGAGCAAGGCCCGCAGCACCGGCGTTGATGTGCACGGCCGTGCCACCCGCGAAGTCGTTCACGTGCAGGACGGCGGGGGCCCAGCCGTCGGCGAGGTTGAACACCCAGTAGGCGACCGGGAAGTAGACGACCGTCACCCAGATGCCGGCGAACACCATCCACGAACCGAACTTGGCGCGGTCGGCGATCGCACCCGAGATCAGGGCGACGGTGATGATGGCGAAGGTGGCCTGGAAGCCCGCGAAGGCGAGTCCGCCGAGGTCGGGCGTGATGCCGTCCTTGCCCATCAGGCTCGAGAGGAACCAGTCGGGCGTTCCGAGGAAGTGCGGGATGCTGGGCTTGCCGAACGACAGACCGTAGCCGTAGAGGACCCAGAGGACGCCGACCAGGGCCATCGCGCCGAAGCTCATCATCATCATGCTGATGACGCTCTTCGCGCGGACCATGCCGCCGTAGAAGAAGGCCACGCCGGGGGTCATCAGCAGGACGAGGGCTGCGGCGACCAGGAGCCATAGGGCGTTGACCGTCCCGGTCGTTGCGTAGTCCGCTGCTGTGTGAAGCACCATGCGAATTGTCTACCTCTCTGTGCAAAGGCCCCGCGGGGTGACGCGTTCCCGATCCGGGTGGGGGGCGCTTTCGGGGTGCAGCCAGTCTCGGCTGGAGAGATTTCGACAGAGGGATGAGCGTGTTTCGCCTGTGTTACGCATTCCTGTGCTGTGTAAACACTGTGTTTCGGGAGGCTGCCGGTGTCCTCGGCGAGGGAGGCCGCTGCCTCAGGCGGCGAGCTTCTCGCGGATCTGCCGCTTGGCGCGGCCGAGGAGCGCGGACATGCCGCGCAGGCGCAGCGGCGACACCGCCTGGGTCAGGCCGAGCGTCTGCGGGTAGTCGTCGGGCACCGCGAGGACCTCGTCGGCAGTCAGACCGGCGAGGCCCTGCACGAGGATCGACGCGAAGCCGCGCGTGGTCGGCGCCTCCCGGGGCGCGGTGGCGAACAGGTGGACGATGTCGTCGCCGTCGACCTCCACGAAGATGAAGACGGGCGCCTGGCACTCCTCCACCCTCTCCAGGAGATCGGGGTGGTCGCGATAGCGCTCGGGCAGCTCCGGCAGCTCGTCGGAGAACTCCAGCAGCAGCTGCAGCCGGTCGTTCTGCTCCAGCGCCTGGAAGTCGTCACGGATCTCGGCGAGCGCGCCCGTCAATTCGGCCATCCTTCAAGCGTACGTCTTCGCGGCCAGGTCGATCTCGGGTCGAAGCGTCAGCGCACCGGGACTTCGCCCGGCTCGGCACCGGTGGCGATCGGGACGCGCACGGCGGAGCCCCACTCGGTCCAGGAGCCGTCGTAGTTCTTGACGTTCTCGAAGCCGAGGAGGTGGGTCAGCACGAACCAGGTGTGGCTGGAGCGCTCGCCGATGCGGCAGTACGCGATGACGTCGTCGCCGGGCTTCAGCCCGGCTCCGTCGAGGTAGACCTCTTCCAGCTCCGCGCGGCGCTTGAACGTCGCGTCGGGAGCGGCGGCCTTCGCCCACGGGACCGACTTCGCCGACGGGATGTGGCCCGCTCGCAGCGCGCCTTCGGTCGGGTAGCCGGGGACCTCGGTCCGCTCGCCGCTGTACTCCTCGGGCGACCGCACGTCGATGAGCGGCTTGCCCAGGTGGGCGAGCACGTCGTCCTTGAAGGCGCGGACGACCGAGTCGTCGCGCTCGACGACCGGGTACTCCACCGGCACGGGATGCGGCACCTCGCGAGTGAGCTCGCGACCCTCGGCGATCCACTTGTCGCGGCCGCCGTCGAGCAGCCGCACATCTTCGTGGCCGAACAGGGTGAACACCCAGAGGGCGTAGGCGGCCCACCAGTTGTTCTTGTCGCCGTAGATGACGAC
>NZ_JBNDHX010000148.1:0-6662 GCF_056755275.1 Leifsonia sp. HAY1-4F | reverse complement strand
CGCCTGACGCGGCCCTCGATCGAGCAGGATCGGTCACCCGACCCGCAGCGCCCGCCGAGGCCGCAGCCGCCACATCCGACACCACCGGGGAGACCACTGTGGACACCACGAAGGCCGACGAACCCGACGGAGCAACGGCAGCCACGGTGCCCATCGCCGCCGCCGACGAGACCCCGGCCGACGAGACCCCGGGCGGCGCCGGGACAGCCACCACGGAGGGAGCCGCAAATCCCGCCACCGGCGCGGTCGCGGGAGGGACCGCCGCAGAGTCGGCCGGACCGCACCAGGTTCCCTATGGCCGGACGGTGACCGACCTCGCCGACCGGCTCGACGATTCGCGCTTCTTCTCCTCGCTGTTCGACTTCACCTTCACGAACTACGTCACGCGCAAGCTCGCGGGCCCGGTGTACGTCGTGGGACTCGTCCTGATCGCGCTGGGGGTCATCGTCGGCTTCGCCAACGCGCTGACGTCCGCGATCGCCACCCATGCGCCGATCGGCGCGTTCGTGTTCCTCTTCGGCGTCCTCATCACGCTGGTCGGCGCGATGCTGGCCGTCCTGCTCCTCCGCGTCGGGATCGAAGTGTTCTGCGCCATCATCGAGATCGCCCAGAACACCCGCCGGAGGCGACCGCCCGGAGAGTGAGGGGAGCGCCGGGGGAGTGAGGCCAAGTGACGGAGTGACTTGCACACCCGCTGTCCACAGGCAACCTCCGGCGAGCGCCTCATCCACAGGTTCTGGCGGCCGCCGTTGAGGGTCAGTGCGGCTCACTAGAATCGAGAGCATGGCCGGCCGGATTCGACAAAGCGATATCGAAGAGGTCAAAGCCCGCACGAACATCGGCGACGTCATCGGCGACTACGTCAGCCTGAAGACCGGCGGCGTCGGCGCACTCAAGGGTCTGTGCCCTTTCCACGACGAGAAGAGCCCGAGTTTCTACGTGCGTCCGGGCGTCGGCCGCTACCACTGCTTCGGCTGCGGCGAGGGCGGCGACGTCTACGAGTTCCTCCTGAAGATGGACCACGTCTCCTTCACGGATGCGGTCGAGCGCCTGGCCGGGCGGATCGGGTACCAGCTCCACTACGAGGAGGGCGGCGGAGGCCCATCGGAGAGCTCGGGCAACAGGGCGCGGATCCTCGCGGCGAACGCGGCGGCGGAGGAGTTCTTCCGCGACCGGTTGTCCGCACCGGACGCAGACCCCGGCCGTCGTTTCCTCGGCGAGCGCGGGTTCGACTCCGCCTCGGCGACGCACTTCGGCGTCGGCTTCGCCCCGAAGAGCTGGGATGAGCTCACCAAGCACCTGCGCGGCAAGGGGTACACCCAGGATGAGCTGCTCGCCTCAGGCCTGGTCACCCAGGGCGACCGCGGTGTCTACGACCGGTTCCGCGGGCGGCTGATCTGGCCGATCCGCGACGTCACGAGGCAGACCATCGGCTTCGGGGCGCGACGCCTGCTCGAGGACGACAAGGGCCCGAAGTACCTGAATACGCCCGAGACCGCTGTGTACAAGAAGGCGCAGGTGCTCTACGGTCTGGACCTCGCCAAGCGCGACATCTCCCAGAAGGACCAGGTGGTCGTCGTCGAGGGCTACACGGACGTCATGGCCTGCCATTTGGCGGGTATCACCACCGCGGTCGCGACGTGCGGCACCTCCTTCGGCGTCGACCACATCAAGGTGATCCGCCGGGTCATGGGCGATGACAACAGCCAGGGCTCCGTGATCTTCACCTTCGATCCGGATGCGGCCGGGCAGAAAGCGGCCACCCGCGCGTTCAACGAGGAGCAGCGGTTCTCCGCCCAGACGTACGTCGCGGTCGGTCCCGACGGTCTCGACCCGTGCGACCTGCGGTTGACCAAGGGCGACGACGCGGTGCGCCGGATGATCGACGCCCGCAAGCCGATGTACGAGTTCATGATCCGCCAGGTGGTCGAGCGTTTCGATCTCGATTCGGTGGAGGGCCGCGCGGCGGCGGTGCGCGCCGGTGCCCCGATCGTGGCGAACATCCGCGACCCCGCAGCGCAGAGCGGCTACACGCGCGAGCTGGCGCGGCTCTCCGGGGCCGAGTTGCAGGATGCGACCCGCGCCGTGCGCGCAGCGCAGCGCAGCACCGGTTCGCAGCGCGGCTCCGGTCCGGGGGAGCAGCGGAGCGCTGGCCCGGCGGGGCAGCGCAGCGCCGGCCCAGGCGACCAGCGGAGCTCCGCAGGAAACGCCCCCTGGGACGACGGCCGTGGGCGACCGAACACCGGCGGCCTCCAAGCCGGTGACCGCCCGCAACCGCTCCCGCAGGCCGACCTCACCGACCCCACCCAGCGCACCGAGCGCGAGAGCCTCATGGTCCTGCTGCAGCTGCCGGGCGAGGTCGGAGCCGATCGTGCTGCCCGTGCCGTGCAGGTGCCATTCACGAATCCGACTCATGCGGTGGTGCGCGACGCGATCGCCAGCCGACTCGACACGATGAACCAGCCCGGCTGGGTGGACCGCATCGTGGCCGAGGTGCCGCAGGCCTACGCTCCGACCGTCAACGCCCTCGCCGTGGCGGCGCTGCCGCAGGAGGGCGAGCCGGGGCGGTATGCCCGCTCCATCGTCGACGGCCTCATCGACCGCGACCTTCTCCGCGAGAAGGCCGAGCTGACCTCGCGCCTCGGCCGGACCGAGGATCCGGAGCTCCGCCGTCAGATCTCGCTCGCCATGGTCGCGATCGAGTCCGAGCGACGGCGTTTGCGCGGCGAGTGAACCGTCCGACGGCTCAATTCCACCCATAGCGCGAACTCGGCGTCGAACGGCTGATTTCGCACCTGGATGCGCGAATGAGCAACGATTTGTTGCGCGCGGGTAACGGATGAGGGACGGTTTCGCTCCCGAATGCGCGCTGGGGCGCCATTCCGTGCTAGGAAAGTTGTCACGCGGATGGCGATCGCGCACGCGTGCTCGACGGCCCCGCATCCCACACCAGGAAGAGGTAATCGGATATGACATCCGCACACTACGGCGGTCGGCGCCTGCTCGCCGTCTCCGCCGCCTTCGCGGCCGCGGCGCTGGTCCTCGCCGGCTGCTCGGGAAGCAACAACGGCTCAGGCGGGGGCGCCGCCCTCACCGTCGGCACGACGGACAAGATCACCTCGATCGACCCGGCCGGCTCCTACGACAACGGTTCGTTCGCGGTGATGAACCAGGTGTACCCGTTCCTCTTGAACACGCCGTACGGCAGCCCCGACGTCAAGCCGGACATCGCCGAGAGCGCCAGCTTCACGAGCCCGACCGAGTACACGGTCAAGCTCAAGCCCGGCCTCAAGTTCGCCAACGGTCACGACCTCACCTCCTCGGACGTGAAGTTCACCTTCGACCGCCAGCTCAAGATCAACGACCCCAACGGCCCCGCGTCGCTGCTCGCGAACCTCGACAGCGTGTCCACGCCGAACAAGACGACCGTCGTGTTCAAGCTGAAGGTCCCGAACGACCAGACCTTCCCGCAGGTGCTCTCCAGCCCCGCCGGTCCCATCGTGGACGAGCAGGTCTTCTCCGCGGACAAGGTCACGCCGGACAACACCATCGTCAAGGGCCACGCGTTCGCCGGCCAGTACGACATCACGTCCTACGACTTCAACAACCTCATCGCCTACAAGGCGTACGACGGCTACCAGGGACTCCTCGGCAAGCCGGCGACGGCCAAGATCAACGTGAAGTACTACGCCCAGGCCTCGAACCTGAAGCTGGACATCCAGAAGGGCGCGATAGACGTCGCCTGGCGTCAGCTGTCGGCCACCGACATCGAGAACCTGCAGACCAACAAGAACGTCAAGGTCGTCAAGGGACCGGGTGGCGAGATCCGCTACATCGTGTTCAACTTCAACACCCAGCCGTTCGGTTCCAAGACCCCCGACGCCGACCCCAAGAAGGCCCTCGCCGTACGTCAGGCGGCGGCGGACCTGGTCGACCGTGCGGCGATCGCCAAGCAGGTCTACAAAGACACCTACACCCCGCTGTACTCGTTCGTGCCGAACGGCCTCACCGGCGCCACCACGGTGCTGAAGGACCTGTACGGCGACGGGAACGGCGGACCGAGCCTCGACAAGGCGAAGGCTGCCCTGCAGGCTGCCGGAGTGACCACCCCGGTCTCCCTGAACCTGCAGTACAACCCGGACCACTACGGCCCGTCCTCCGGTGACGAGTACGCCCAGGTGAAGTCGCAGCTGGAGACCGGCGGCCTGTTCAAGGTGAACCTGCAGTCGACCGAGTGGGTGCAGTACTCGAAGGACCGCACGGCGGATGTCTACCCGGCCTACCAGCTGGGCTGGTTCCCGGACTACTCCGACGCGGACAACTACCTGTCGCCGTTCTTCAGCAAGGACAACTTCCTCGCGAACCACTACGACAACCCGGAGGTCCAGGGCCTCATCACGAAGCAGGTGGGCACGACCGACAAGGCCGAGCGCACCAAGCTGATCGAGGAGATCCAGGCCAAGGTGGGCGCCGACCTGAGCACGCTGCCGCTGCTGCAGGGCTCGCAGGTCGCCATCGTCGGCAAGAATGTGAAGGGCACAGAGAAGACCCTCGACGCCTCCTTCAAGTTCCGTTACGCGGTTCTCTCGAAGTAATCCGGCACGGAGCCACCAGCTCTGAGCCGACCGGGGGGTGGCTCGCTCTCGCAGCGGGCCACCCCCTTTCCACGAACCACCACGATTGGCTTCCATGACAGCGACTGTGAGCACGCCGGGCGCGGGGACCGCCGGCCTCCCCGACCCTGCGCACACGACGACGAAGCGACGATCCGGGGGCGGCCTCGGCCGCTACGTCCTGATCCGCGCGCTTCTCATCATCCCCACGATCTTCATCCTCGTCACCGTCGTCTTCTTCCTGATGCGCTCGACGGGCGACCCCATCACCGCCGCGCTCGGCGGCAAGCTGCCTCCGGCGCAGCTCGCGCAGCGGGTTCATGAGGCGGGTTACGACCGCCCCATCTTCGTCCAGTACTTCGAGTACCTGGGTCAGCTGCTCCGCGGCGACTTCGGGACGACCTTCACCGACCACCAGCCGGTCACCCACGTGCTGCTGACGTATGGCGCTGCGACGGTCGAGCTGGCGTTCTACGCCCTCATCGTCGCCTTCATCGTCGGCATCCCGCTCGGCATGGTCGCGGCGTACTTCCGGGACAAGGGGGAGGATGCGGCCCTCCGCGTCTTCGCGATCCTCTGCTACGCGACGCCCGTGTTCTTCGTCGGCCTCGTCCTCAAGCTCGTCTTCGCGATCTGGCTGGGCTGGCTCCCTGTCTCCGGTCGTGCGTCCACCGGCTCGGAGCTGGAGATGCAGACACTCGACGGCAAGACCGGCATCTATCTGATCGACGCCTTCCAGACCGGTGATCCGGCTGTCGTCGGGGACGTGCTCAGCCACGCCATCCTCCCGGCCCTGGCCTTGGGCCTCCTGACGGCCGGCGTCTTCCTGCGCCTGGTGCGCACGAATGTGATCGGGACGCTGTCGACCGATTACGTGGATGCGGCACGCTCGCGCGGTGTGCGGGAGTCGCGGCTGCTGCGCAAGCACGCCTACCGGCCGGCGCTCATCCCGATCATCACGGTCATCGGCCTCCAGATCGCCCTGCTGCTCGGGGGGGCCGTGCTCACCGAGACGACCTTCGAGTGGAAGGGCCTCGGGTTCCAGCTCGTGCACTACCTGCAGGCACGGGACTTCGTCGCCGTCCAGGGCATGGTCGTCCTCCTCGCTGTGATCGTGACCCTCACGAACTTCGTGGTCGACGTGATCGCGGCGTTCATCGACCCGAGAGTGAGGTACTGAGATGACCTCCGCGTCACTCACCTCCCGGAAGCGCCCGCTCCTGGACCGGATTCCCGTCGTCCACCAGCTGCGGCAGAGCGTGGGGCTGCAGCGCGGGATGCTCGTCGCGGGCCTTGTGCTCACCATCCTGTTCCTCCTGGTCGCGATCTTCGCCCCGCTGATCGCGCCGTACGGCTTCGCCCAGCTGAAGAACGCCGACGGCACGGCCTTCGGGACGACGCAGGCGCCGAGCGGCACGCATATCTGGGGAACGACCTCCGGCGGCTACGACGTGTTCTCGCGGGTGATCTGGGGGACGCAGACCGCGATCCTCGTGATCGTCGTCGCGGTGATCCTGTCGATCTTCCTCGGGGTGTTCCTCGGCCTGATCTCCGGCTACTTCGGTGGCTGGCTCGACCGCGTCCTGGTCGTCGTCTGCGACGCGATCTACGCGTTCCCGTCCCTGCTGCTGGCGATCGTCATGGCCATCGCGATCAGCGGCGGCCAGTCGAGCCTCTGGGGCGGCATCCTGGCGGCGGCGATCTCGATCACCGTGGTGTACATCCCGCAGTACTTCCGCGTCATCCGCTCCGAGGCGGTACGGATCAAGGCCGAAGCGTATGTCGAGTCGGCGAAGGTCGTCGGCGCGAGCAACACGCGGATCATGTTCCGTCACGTCCTCCGCAACTCCACACGGACGCTGCCGCTGATCTTCACGCTCAACTCGTCGGAGGCGATCCTCACGCTCGCCGGCCTCGGGTTCCTCGGCTTCGGAATCGAGCCGACCGCTGCCGCCGAGTGGGGCTTCGACCTCAACAAGGCCGTGGACGATGTCACCAGCGGCATCTGGTGGACCTCGATCTACCCGGGTCTCGCGATCGTGCTGGTGG
>NZ_JBNDHX010000147.1:0-6731 GCF_056755275.1 Leifsonia sp. HAY1-4F | reverse complement strand
CCCACACCTGATATCCGGTGAAGCCCTCGGCCTGCATATGGACACCTAGCACCTCGTCGTACGGAATGAACATGTCCGCCGCCGCATCGCGCCAGCCCGCCATTTCCTCTGCACCCACACCGAGTTCCGCCGCCCGATCGTGATGCCGGGCGGCGGCATCTGCTGCCCCGGTCAGGTTCTGCTGTGCCATCAGGTTGGTGTAGACGTTGTTATCAGCGATCGCGCTGTACTCATCCGGCCCGGTTACTCCGTCGATCCGAAATCGGCCGCGGCTGTCGTGATGCCCGAGCGAACGCCACAGCCGGGCCGTCTGTATCAGCAACTCCACCCCGATCGACCGCTCGAATTCGAAGTCGCCGGTGGCTCGCACATAGCCGATGGTTGCAGCTGCAATATCCGCGTTGACATGAAACGCTGCGGTGCCTGCCGGCCAATAGCTGGAACACTCCTCGCCCCGGATGGTGCGCCAGGGGAACGCCGCACCTTCGAGCCCGAGTTGCGCGGCACGCTCCATGGCCAGCGGAAGGATGCTGTGCCGCCACCGCAACGCATGCGCAACCGCATCCGGCGCCGTGTAAGTTAGCACAGGCATCACGAAAGTCTCCATATCCCAGAAGGCGTGACCGTCATACCCGGGCCCGGTGAGCCCCTTCGCTGCGATTGCCCTGCCTTCGGCGCGCGCGCCGGCCTGTAACACGTGAAACAGCGAAAACCGGACGGCTTGTTGAACGGCAGTGTCGCCGTCGAGCTCAACGTCCGCCCGCGACCAGAAGCCATCCAGATAGCGGCGCTGCTCAGCCAAGAGCCCGTCCCACCCGGTCTGCATCGCGCCGGCCAAAGCCGCGTCGGCCTGATCGCGGACGGCCGGCAGCGATCGGGAACCGGACCAGCCGTACGCGACAATCTTGACGAGCCGTAGCCGCTCCCCAGGCTCCAACGTGGTCGATATCATCGTCCGTCCCAGGTGTGGGAAGCTCTCGGATTGCACGCTGGTACCGGGCGGTCCGTCCACCAAGTGATCCATCACGGCCGCTAGGATCAACCTGCTGTTCCTGGTGGAGTGCACCAGACCCGCACGCGCGCCCCGCGCAGCATCCGCTTGTTCGATCAACGGCGATTCCAACGTCGCGGCAACCCGCGGGTCCCCGCCGGGATCGGGCAGCTGCTCATTGGCGACCAGCTCGGATTGCACCACGATCCGCGTCGTCTGCGTCACCGCCTGAACCTCGTAACAGATCGCCGCTACCGCCCGCTGAACCAGGGACACCATACGGGTCGACGTAACCTTCACCGCTGAGCCCGCTGGCGAGACCCATTCGGACTGTCGGTTCAACACACCCGCCTTAAAGTCGAGGCAGCGTTCGTGGGAGCGCAGCTCTCCATAGCGGATATCGAACGGTTCATCGTTGACCAGCAGCCGTATCACTTTGCCGTTGGTCACATTGATGATCGTCTGCCCGGACTCGGGGTACCCGTAGCCGCGTTCGGCGTAGGGTAGGGGCCGTTCCTCGAAGACGCCGTTCAGGTAGGAGCCTGGTAGTCCGTGGGGTTCGCCCTCGTCCAAGTTCCCGCGCCAGCCGATGTGCCCGTTGGACAGCGCGAACACCGACTCCGCCTGCGCAAGCACTTCCAGGTCCAGACTGGTTTCTCGCAGACACCACGGCTCGGTCGCAAAACACGGATGATCGATCATTTCTCTCCCAGCAATTCGGCCAGGTCGGAGACGACGATATCCGCACCGTGCTCTGCGAGCGCCTGAGCCTGTCCCACTCGATCCACCCCGATGACCTGGGCGAAGCCGCCGGCACGTCCGGCCGCGACGCCCGCAAGAGCGTCCTCGAAGACAGCACATTGCGTCGGCTCCAGTCCAAGCGCCCTCGCTCCGGCCAGGAACATGTCCGGTGCCGGCTTGCCTCTCAAGTGTTCGCTCCGTGCCGTCAGCCCGTCAATGCGCTTGTCGAAGAGACCCTCGATCCCGGCCGCGGCAAGCACCGCCTGACAATTCGCGCTGGATGACACGACCGCGCAGCGCAGCTTTTTCGCCCGCACCGCCTGCACGAAACGCACCGACCCTTCATATACTTGTACGCCGTCTTCACGGATCCGCCGCTCCACGACGTTGTTCTTTCGGGTACTGAGTCCAACAATCGTCTCGGCTCCGGCGTCGTCATCCGGCTGCCCCTCCGGCAGTCTGATCGTCCGCGATTCCAGGAATGAGCGGGCACCGTCTTCGCGCGACTTTCCGTCAACGTATGCGTCATAGTCGGTGATCGCGTCGAACGGCCGGAATGGTGCGTGGTCCCGCTTTGCCGCCTTCTCGAGATAGGCGTCGAACACTTCTTTCCATGCTGCTGCATGCACGGTCGCAGTCCGGGTGATGACACCGTCCAGGTCGAACAGACAGCCGAGCACTTGGTCCGACAGGCCGACGAGCGCCTCGGCGTTCATTTGTTCAGGATGTCGGCGAGGACCGCGGCTTCGCTGATGTCCGGTTCCGTCGTGCCGGTCAGCAGGGTCAGACGTTGATCGGTGGCCAGCTCGCGCAGGTGTCGCAGCGCCTCACCGCGTTCGGCATCTTTCAGTTCGGCCTGGTATCTCTTCGTGAACTCGGCGAACTTCGCCGGGTCATGGCTGTACCACTTGCGCAATTCGGTCGACGGCGCCACATGTTTGCACCACTCATCCAGTGCCGCCTTCGCCTTTGTCATCCCACGCGGCCAGATCCGATCGACGAGAACCCGGACACCATCGTCCTCCTCGGCTTCTTCGTACACCCTGCGTACCCGCACATCCGGCTTCTTCGAGATCATCAGGCCTCCAACCGTGTTGTCATTATGCTCTTCGGTTCCGCAACGTACGCAGACAACCAAGGCGTGCCCCCGACGGCGCCCCGGCTATGCGCGACCGAGTCTGTATATCGAGACGGATGTCTCATCCGCCAGCCAACATCTCCACGGAAACCCCGCCGGCGCGCCGCTAGAACCGCTGACACCCACCCGCGGACCCGTTCGATGGGCAGCACAGCACAGCACCGTCGGCGGGGGTGAAGGACCACCACTCGAGCCGAAGAGGTCGTCGCCGACAGGCCGACTCCAAAACTCTGGGGGACGTCGCCAGCCCGGATCGGACACCCGTACGGCTGGGTCGGCTGCCAGGCTGCGGGTGAAAAACAGTAGAGGGGCCCGGGCGGACCGAACATGGCGTGTTCCGGGTCGTCAGCGATCGAAAGGCTTCACGGTCATGATCTTTACTCCTACCGTCGATCCGTTTGGAGCCAGGTAGGAGACTGTCTCGCCTTGGTACTTACCGGCGATCGCCGAGCCGAGGGGTGACGCGGGAGAGTAGACGTCCACGGTGATAGAAGGGTCGCCGGTCAACAGTTCTCTCGTCCCGATCAGGAACGTGTGACTTGTCCCGTCTGTATCGAACCGGACGGTGACTTCCATGCCGGGCTCCACAAGCCCGTCATCCGGTTTGGATTCAATTTCAGCCTGCCGCAGCAGCCGTTCGATCTCTCGGATCCGCGCGTCAGTTCGCGCACCCTCAGCCAGGCTGTTCGCCCGTGAGGTATTCAGCTCCTGCAACTCGCGCGTGAGCTGATTCAGGACCTCGGGAGTCATCCATACCGTGTCCTTCAGGTCCGACATTTCTGATCGCCGCCCTTCCCCGCTATCGAATGAATCCCCCACCATAGCCTGCAAACCGTCGCGTAGATAGCCACGCCTGAGACCCCGCAGTATCACCGGCCCCAAGCGGCGAAACGCTAAACGATCGGAGAGGATGATGATCCTCTCGCACCGCGAGCTACGCCCATCACAGCGGGGAACGCAACGAGTCCGGTCGGTTCCGCAAAGGGCGTCAATTGCCGCAGTGCATCCCCAGCTGGACTCTCACCACCGGTGCCCGCTGAGGCTGCGGGGTCAATTTTTTTTGCTGATCAGAGGCAAGATGCTTTCCCTCTGAGAATGGGCTATGGTCATCGGACCACGCCAGCTCAAGAAGGGAAGCGTGAGGCACATGTCAGGAAGATCACCCCGCGGGGGAAAGACCAAGAAGAAATCGAAACTCACCCTCAAGGAGAAGCGCGAAGCCAAGCGCGAACGCGCCGACGAGGTCTCGCTCAAGCCAAGGAAGACCCGTTAGCGCACCGACGTCGGTAGAACGGGGCACCCCCAACAGGTGAGGGCGCCCCACCTCACTCAATGGTTCGTCAATCGGGTCTCGAGCGGGCCGGGGACCGCGTGGCACCAGGTCCCCGCAGATGAGATACCCGCTGCATCAGTGAGGTGAAATCTTAGGGAAGGCGGGGCCGGCTTATGCAACCCACAGGACGACTGACAGCGAAAGAGGACGGCGTCTACGTCGTCTTCGACAGACTCCTTCATGCGCCGACAAACGATGTGTGGCGAAATCTGACTCATCCCGCGGAATTGGCCCGCTGGATCGGCGAGCTGACAGGCCAGGCGTCAACAGGGTCGATGCGGTTCCGGATGAGCATTGACGAGGACGGCCCGTGGCAGAACGTTACCCTCCTCGAGTGCGAGCCTCCGCATCGCTTCATAGCTGACGTCGGTTGTGGGGAGCAATCGTGGCGCGTGTCCTGCCACCTCACCGAGGCCGGCGGACACACCGCTCTGACCGTCGCTCGCCGACTTCGTTCACCCTCAGAGGCACACGTCGCTGCCCGATGGGATTACTACCTAGCAAGGCTTACCGCCTTCCGCGATAACCATCCCACACCGGTGCGGTCGGATTACACCGCAGCGTTGATTCCGGCCTACAGGTTTCTGAGCAGCCAAATGGCGGCCGGACGCCCGGCGGGCTTGCGACATACGCAACGGGGGACTTTCGACTCTCTCCGCCTGTGAAAGGCACACGGACAATAGAACTGGTGATGGCAAGAAGTTCAACGATGCGGAACGACCGAGAAATGGGCGGGTTCCGCGAAGGGAACCAAGCAGATGGCCCAAGCAGCCCGAAACGCACGCAAGACAAACTCTCGAGCATCCGCGCCAGAACCCAACACGCAGACGACGAGCTTACTGGTCCAGGCGGAACGCGAGCAGCTGATCGGCTTCTACCGCGAAATGATCTTGATCCGGCGTTTCGAGGAGCGCGCTGCGCGTGCCTACACGCAAGCGCTCATCGGTGGCTACTGCCACCTCAACCTAGGCGAGGAGGCGGCCGTCGTGGGGCTGCTGTCCGCCCTGCGGCCAACTGACTACCTCTTCACCAACTATCGGGAGCACGGCTACGCCATCGGACGAGGAATCGAACCCACACGAGTCATGGCAGAACTGTACGGACGCGTCGACGGTGTCTCGAAAGGCTGGGGCGGCTCGATGCACATGTTCGATCTTACCCGGCGCCTTCTGGGCGGATACGGGATCGTCGGCGGGCAAATCCCGCTCGCGACGGGCGCCGCGCTCGCACTGGATTACCGAAACGAAGACAACATCGTCATGTGCATCATGGGCGACGGCACTACGAATATCGGTGCCTTTCATGAGTCGCTGAACATCGCCGCACTCTGGAACCTTCCGATCGCATACGTGATCATTAACAACGGCCTGGGCATGGGAACAACGGTTCAGAAGTCCTCTGCTGAGCCGGAGCTGTACAAACGCGCGTCCTCGTATCGCATGGCAGCCGAGCACGTCGACGGACTCGACCCGGTTGCGGTACGTGACGCGACGACGCGAGCGGTGGAGTCCGCTCGGGGAGGCGCGCCGTTCTTATTGGAGGTGGTCACCGAGCGGCTGCGCGGCCACTCGGTGGTAGACCCTGCGAAATACCGCTCGGCGAACGAAGTCGAAACGCTCAAAGAACATGACCCCGTGCTCAGCTTCGCGCGCCGACTCACGGCGTCTGGGTTCCTCGATGACGGCGCCCTCAGGGACATAGACGACGACGCGCTCGCACGGGTCTCCGAAGCGGCTTCGTTCGCTGAGGGAAGCCAGTTCCCCGATGTGTCCACACTGTTCGATTACACCCATGCCACGCCGGTGCCGAACGACTCTCGGCGGCTGCCTGGGCAGCCGTTGTACGAACCGGCTCCGCGCCCGACCGAGGATGGGCCCCGATGACCATCATGACCTACCGTCAGACCCTGCATGACACCTTGCGTGCCGAAATGCTCCGCGACGAGAACGTGTTCCTGATCGGCGAAGAAATCGGGGTCTTCGAGGGCTCATACAAGATCACTGCCGGCCTTCTGGCCGAGTTCGGCGAAAAGCGAGTGCGCGACACTCCGATCGCCGAGGAAGGTTTCACCGGGGTGGCAATCGGCGCGGCCATGCTGGGCCTACGCCCGGTGGTGGAGATCATGACCATCAACTTCTCGCTGCTGGCCCTGGATCAGATTGTGAACCACGCGGCCAAAATCTATGGGATGTTCGGCGGCCAGGCACGCGTGCCCCTGGTCATCCGCACCCCCGGCGGAGGTGGACAACAGCTGGGTGCGACTCACTCGCAGAACGTAGAGCTCTACTACGCCTTCGTCCCCGGAATGAAGGTGGTCGCGCCATCGACCCCGGCCGACGCGAAGGGGCTGCTGCTGGCCGCCATCCGCGACGACGATCCCGTACTGTTCCTGGAGAACCTGGCGCTCTACAACACGAAGGGGGAGGTTCCCGACGAGGATGTGGTCATAGACATCGGTAGGGCGACGATCACGCGCGCCGGCGCAGATGTCACCTTGATCGGGTACTCCCGGATGGCGCATGTGGCTT
>NZ_JBNDHX010000146.1:0-6811 GCF_056755275.1 Leifsonia sp. HAY1-4F | reverse complement strand
TGCTCGGCGCACAGCACGGCGTCGGACTGATCATCAGCCAGGCGCAGGGCAACTTCGATCCCGACACCGTCTTCGCCTGCATGGTGATCGTCGCGGTGGTCACGCTCGTGGCCGAGTACCTCATCACCCTCCTCGAGAAGTCCCTGCTCAAGTGGCGGCCGCCGAGCCGCTCCGAGGCACAGGCGATCTGACCCGCACGACGCGACGCCAGAACGCCACCAACACAGACCTGCAATGACGCAGACCGCCGGCCCCCGCCGGCGACACGAAAGGAACAGCACTCATGAAGAAACGCACCATCGGTGTCCTCGCCGCAGCGGGCATGGTCGCCCTCAGCCTCGCAGCCTGCAGCTCGGGCGGAGGCTCGGCCGGAGGCAGCTCCAGCGCCGCACCCATGCCGACCGTCAAGATGATGGTCGGCGGCCTCGACAAGCAGATCTACCTGCCCTACCAGCTCGCACAGAACCTGGGCTTCTATAAGAAGTACGGCGTGAACATGGAGCTCTCGACCGAGCAGAACGGCGGCGTCGGCGCAGAGGACGCCATGGCGTCCGGCCAGGTCGACCTGGCCGGTGCCTGGTACATCCACACGGTCGACTTCCAGTCGAAGGGCAAGGATGTCATCAACCTGGTCCAGCTCTCGGGCGCACCGGGAGAGCGCGAGATGTGCTCACCGAAGAGCGGAGTCAACTCGGCCGCCGACTTCAAGGGCAAGAACATGGGCGTGACGGACCTCGGTTCCGGCACGGATGAGCTCACCCAGTTCCTGGCGGCTCAGCACGACATCTCCAAGACGCAGTACACCACCATCGCGGTGCACGCCGGCTCGACGGCGATCGCGGCCATCCAGCGCGGAAGCGCCGACTGCGTCATGACGACCCAGCCGACGGTCGGTGCCCTCCTCTCGCAGCACCTCGCGACGACGGCGGTCGACCTCGCCACCACGAAGGGTGCCACCAAGGCGCTCGGCGGCGCCTGGCCCGCGGCCGGCCTGCTGGCCCGTGCCGACTGGGTGAAGGACCACGAGGACGCCGCCCAGAAGGTGGTGGACGCCCTGGTTGCGACCATGCACTGGATCTCCACGCACAGCGCCGCTGACATCGCCAACAAGCTGCCGCAGGACTTCGTGCAGAACGCCACGATCAGCAAGCAGCAGTACATCGATGGGCTGACCCAGGACAAGGGCCAGTTCTTACCGGACGGCATCATGCCTGCCGGTGGACCGAAGGTCATCTTCGACATGGAGAAGACCATCGGCGTCGACACCTCGAAGATCTCCTACAGCAGCACCTTCACCCAGAAGTACGCTGACGCTGCCAACAAGCTGGAGGGCTTCACCCCCACCACGAAGCCGGCCGGCGCGAACGGCTGACCCACTCCGGAGGGCACCCCCGGGGCGCCAGCCCGCCCCGCTCTCCGGCCCCGATCGGCCCACCAGACCTCAACCTGGTGGGCCGATTCTTTTTGCGGGCGGCAACCGCGCGAACCGCGGGCCTGCGACCATGAGAGTGTGGATGCCATGCATACAGTCGTGATCGGAGCCACCGGGCATGTCGGCAGCTACCTCGTGCCGCGCCTGGTCGAGGCGGGCCACCAGGTCGTCGCCGTGAGCCGCGGACAGAGCGAGCCCTACCATCCGGACCCCGCCTGGGACGCGGTGGAGCGCGTCCGGCTCGACCGCGAGCAGGGGGATGCCGACGGCACGTTCGCCGGGCGCATCGCGGACCTCGGCGCGGATGCCGTCATCGACCTGGTCTGCTTCACTCCCGGGTCCGCGCAGAAGCTCGTGGACGGGCTCCGCGGACGTGTGAGCCTGCTGGTCAGCTGCGGGACGATCTGGATCCACGGCCCCGCCACCGCTGTGCCGCTGAGCGAGGACGAGGCACGCGAGCCGTTCGGCGAGTACGGCGTGAACAAGGACGCGATCGAGCGGCTCCTGCTGGAGGAGTCCCGGCGGCCCGGCGGCCTGCGGTGCGTCGTGCTGCATCCCGGCCACATCAGCGGTCCCGGCTGGAACCTGATCAACCCGGCGGGGAATCTCGACCTCGATGTCTGGCGCCGGCTCGCCGCCGGCGAGGAGGTCGTCCTGCCCAACTTCGGCCTCGAGACCGTGCACCACGTCCACGCCGATGACGTCGCCCAGGCGTTCCAGCTGGCGCTGACCGCCCCGGACGCCGTGGGCGAAGGATTCCACGTCGTCTCCGACCGCGCGCTCACCCTCCGCGGCTTCGCCACCGCCGTCGCCGGCTGGTTCGACGCCGAGCCCCACCTGCGGTTCGAGCCGTACGAGCGTTTCGCCCGGCTCACCGAGCCGGAGCACGCGGCGGCGACGTGGGAGCACATCGCCCGGAGCCCGTCCGTCTCGATCGAGAAGGCCCGGCGGCTGCTCGGCTACGAGCCGGCGTACACCAGCCTGCGGGCAGCGGCCGAGGCGCTGCAGTGGCTGATCGAGGACGGCCAGGTGGAGACGGGAGGACGTGGCGTGCCGGAGCGCTACCGGTAGGCTGACCTCGTGCTTCTCTCCGATCGCGACATCAAGGCCGAGCTGGGTGCCGGGCGGATCGCCCTGGAGCCGTACGAGCCGGAGATGGTCCAGCCGTCGAGCATCGACGTGCGCCTCGACCGCTTCTTCCGCCTGTTCGACAACCACAAGTACCCCTTCATCGACCCGGCCGAGGACCAGCCCGAGCTGACCCGGTTCGTCGAGGTGGATGCGGACCAGCCGTTCATCCTGCACCCCGGCGAGTTCGTGCTCGGGTCGACGTTCGAGATGGTCAGCCTGCCGGACGACGTTGCCGCGCGGCTCGAGGGCAAGAGCTCGCTCGGCCGGCTGGGACTGCTCACCCACTCCACCGCCGGCTTCATCGACCCGGGGTTCTCGGGCCACGTCACGCTGGAGCTCAGCAATGTGGCTACGCTCCCGATCAAGCTGTGGCCGGGCATGAAGATCGGCCAGATGTGCTTCTTCCGCCTGTCGTCGGCCGCCGAGCGTCCGTACGGCTCGGCCGAGTACGCCTCCCGGTACCAGGGGCAGCGCGGGCCGACGGCCTCGCGGTCGCACCTCAACTTCCACCGCACGGACGTCACGAGCACCGAGGCGGGTCGTCCCGCCTGACCTGCGTCCAGCTCCGCACCGCTCTCGGATCGCACCATCTCGGATCGCACCAGCTCGATCCGGACCAGCTCGAATCGGACACAGAGAAGAGGGGCACCATGAGCGAGACCACCGACGCGGCCTTCGCGCGGGCCCTGATCAGCAGCGGCCCAATGGCGCACAACCCGCAGCGGATGCAACTGTTCGGCCGGCTCGTCGGCAGCTGGAGCGCCGACGTCCGCCTGCTCGACGAGGACACCGGCGCGTGGCGCGAATCCGTCAACGAGTGGATCTTCGCCTACACCCTCGGCGGCCGCGCGGTGCAGGACGTCCTCGTCATCCGCGACGACACCGATCCCGAGGGCCGTCAGGGCCGCGGCTCGACCGTCCGCGTCTACGACACCGCCCTCGGCGCCTGGCGCGTCAGCTGGTTCGGCGCGGAGGCGGGCGACTTCTGCACCCTCGTCGCGACTCCGCACCGGCGCGACGGGATCCGGCAGGACGGCACGCAGACCGACGGCCGCCCCATCCGCTGGAACTTCTCCAACATCACCGAGAACTCGTTCGAGTGGGACGGCTGGGTCTCCGACGACGAGGGACGCACGTGGTGGCTCGAGCAGCACATCGACGCCACTCGCACCGGATGAGGGAGGGCCGGTGTTCGACGACTTCGACGCGCCCGGGCTCGACCGCACGGTCTGGCTCCCGCACTACCTGCCTGCCTGGAGCTCGCTGGCCGGGAGCCGGGCGAGCTACCTCATCCACGACTCCCACCTCGAGCTGAGCATCCCGCCCGAGCAGGGGCTCTGGTGCCCGGGAGAGCACCAGCCGCCGCTGCGGGTCTCCGGGCTGCAGACGGGCAACTTCTCCGGCCCGGCCGGCTCGACCGCCGGGCAGCAGCCGTTCCGCGAGGGATTGCGTGTCCGGGAGGCCCAGGAGGAGTTCCGCGGCTGCCTCCTCGAGCACGGAACGGTGGGGATGCGCGCCTCGCTCTACCTGGGCACGCGCTCGATGGCGTCGCTCTGGCTGGTCGGCTTCGAGGACCAGCCGCAGCGCAGCGGCGAGATCTGCGTGATGGAGGTGTTCGGGCGCGACATCGGCGAAGAGGAAGCGCTTGTCGGGATGGGCTTCCACGCGTTCCGCGATCCGCAGCTGACGGAGGACTTCGAGAAGGTCCCTCTGCCCATCGACGTGACCGAACCGCACGCGTACGAGGTGAGCTGGGACGGCGTGGAGGCGACGTTCCGGGTGGATGGCCGGGCGGTGCGGATGCTCGACGACCCGCCGCAGTATCCCCTTCAGATCATGCTCGCGGTGTTCGACTTCCCGGATGGGAGCCACCCGGCAAGCGGCGGTTTCGTGCCGACGCTCTCTGTGGACCGGGTGTGGGCGCACTGACAAGGGACCCCGCCGATACAGGAATGGATGCAGGCGGCGGCATATGCGCGGTGTAGTTATCCACAGTCCATTACACAGGTGGAAAATAGTGAGTCCGGCTCACAGCTGACCCGAAGCTTCGGCGCTCCGGTCGGCGTAGAGAGCGGGAAGCTGCAGCGTCAGCCAGGGGCTGAAGGCCCAGGGGGTCGCCTCCACCGCGGCCAGCAGCGGGCGCGGATCGACCCACGTCCACTCGGCGACCTCGTCCGCCGACGGCGCGAGCTCGCCGACGATGGTCGCCGTGTAGACCGGGCAGAGCTCATGCTCGACGATGCCCGCCGCATCCACCGCCCTGTAGCGAAAGTCGGGGAGCACCAGCGCGAGGGTGTCGATCTCGGCGCCGAGCTCGTCCGCCGCGCGGCGCCGCACGGCATCCTCGCTCCGCTCACCGGGCGCCGGATGACCGCAGAACGAGTTGGTCCAGACGCCCGGCCAGGTGGCCTTGCCGAGCGCGCGACGTGTGACCAGGAGCCGTCCCTCCCCGTCGAAGAGGTGACAGGAGAAGGCGAGGTGCAACGGCGTGGAGGCCGTGTGCACGCTCGCCTTGTCCGCCGTGCCGATGGGCGTGCCGTCCTCGGCGAGCAGCACGACCTCTTCGCGGGGTGGGGTCATGCCTCCATCTTAGGTTCGCCGTCCGCGGGGGAGTCCAGGCTGTCTGGTGCGTCCGGGTGTGCGTCGGGGGTTGGGCCGGCAGTTGCGCTGGAGGCCGGGTCCGGTCCTGCTCCGGGCTCGTTCGCGTGGTCGTTGCCGGGCTCGTTCGCGTCCTCGTTGCCGGGCTCGTTGGCGTCCTCGTTGTCGGGCTCATCCGCGGACTGCTCGACGCTCTGCGCCGGCCGCCGGCCGAGGTTGCGGGCCATCGCCTCGAGGGTCGCCATCGTGGTGGCGTAGTCGTCTTCGGCGATACCGTTCATGAGCTCCTCCCGCACCGCGCTGACGCGCTCGACGGCGGCGTCGTGGGCGGCGCGTCCCTCGTCCGTCAAGGTCGCCCGGTCGCCGTCGAACCACACCCAGCCGCGCTCGACGAAGTCGGCGAGGATGTGCTCGATCCGGTGGATGCGGCGGATGCGGTGGTCGCCGCGGTAGCCGCGGCCGCCCTGGTGGCCCCGACGGAACCGGCGCGGGTCGCCGTCGAACGGACCCCAGCCGCCGTCGCCTTGGCCGTGGCCATGACCGCCGAAGGGTGCTCCGCCCGGGAAGGGGCCGCCGAATCCGCCGGGGAAGTATCCGGGAAAGGGACTGCCGTACCCGCCGGGGACGTGACCGGGGAAGGGGCTCTCGAACCCGCCGGGAAAGTGGCCGGGGAAGGGACTGCCGTACCCGCCGGGGAAGTGACCGGGGAAGGGCGCGCCGCTGCCTGCGAAGGGCCCGGCGAACGGGTGGCCGCCGTGGGAGGGACCGAACGGCGCCGGCGGGAACGCCCCGGGCAAGGCCTGGCCGGCCCGCGCCGCTCCGAAGGTGTAGCCGCGGTCGAAGCCGTGCTCGTAGCCGCGCTCGAACGCGCGCTCGGCGCCGGGGTGAGCGGCGTGACCGTCGTGGTGGTGCTCGTGGTCGTGGAGCTCGCGTTCATGGTGGTCATGTTCATGGTGGTCGTGGTCGTGCGCGTGCAGCTCGTGATTGTGGTGCGCGTAATCCGCGTCCGGGCCGGGACGCTGACCGTCCGTCGGGTACTCCGCACCGGCCGGGCGCTCGTCCCGCGGCTCCTGGTCGCGCCATCCGGGGTGGCTGTGACTGCCGGGTGTGAACCCAGGCCGGGCGTCGCCGTAACGGGGGTTGCCGTACCGAGCGTCGCCGTGGCGGGGGTCGCCGTAGCGTTGCCCATACCCGCGGTGTCCGTATTCGCTGTATGCGCCGTAGCCGTATCCTCCGCCGTGGGCGTGGTGCTCGCATCCATGGGCGCGTTGTGCGTCCTCGTGGCCGTCTGCACGCTCGCCGCGCTCGGCGGCGGGGTCTCGGTCGCTGTTACGTCCGTGGTCGTGATGCCGGTCGCGGTCGTGGCGCGGGTCGCCGTCGTTGTGCCGGTCGCGCCCGCGGTCGCCCCGGTGCGGCAGCTTCTCGCCGAGTTCGGCGGCGGACGCCGGACCCTCGGCGAGTGTGTGCAGGATGCGCCAGCCTCCGCGGCGCAGTCCCTGGTCGGCGAGCGCTTCGCGCATCCGCTCGTGCAGCCGGCCCTCGATCACGCCGAACCAGTATCCGGGCGGCGTCTGTGTGGAGTCATCGATGTTCGTCATCGGAAACTCCTCCTTTCATTGCATGTACTCTTACAAGTAAATGTATAGTTAC
>NZ_JBNDHX010000145.1:0-6830 GCF_056755275.1 Leifsonia sp. HAY1-4F | reverse complement strand
CCGAGATCTACACTCTCTCCGTCGTCGGCAGCGTCAGATGTGTATAAGAGACAGGGTGCGGTCGCCGACGGCCGCCTGAAGCGCACGAAGGGGATCGGCGACCGCACCTTCCAGGTGATCGCGCAGGCGGTCGACGGCGAGGTGCCGAGCTACCTCGCCGATCTCCGCGAGCGCAACGCGGCCCCGCTCGACACGGGCGGCGCCGAGCTCCTCGCGCAGCTGAAAGGCGACCTCCACAGCCACACCGAGTGGTCCGACGGGACGACGCCGATCGAGGTGATGGCCGCCGCCGCCGCGAACCTCGGCCGGGAGTATCAGGCCGTCACCGACCACTCCCCGACTCTGACGGTGGCGAGCGGCCTGAGCGCCGAGCGGCTGGAGGAGCAGCTCGAGACCATCGCAGCCCTCGACACCGGATCGCTCACCCTCCTCACGGGGATCGAGGTCGACATCCTCGAGGACGGCACGCTCGATCAGACGCCCGGACTGCTGGGACGTCTGGATGTGGTGGTCGGCAGCGTGCACTCGAAGCTGCGGGCGGACAGCCGGACGATGACGAAGCGGATGCTCGGCGGCATCCGCGACCCGCAGACGAACATCCTCGGGCACTGCACCGGCCGGCTCGTCCAAGGCTCCCGGGGCACGCGCCCGCCGTCGGAGTTCGACGCCGAGGCCGTCTTCGCGGCGTGCGCCGAGAACCAGGTCGCAGTCGAGATCAACTCACGGCCCGAACGGCAGGACCCACCGGACGACCTCATCCAACTCGCCCTCGACGCCGGCTGCTTCTTCTCCATCGACACGGATGCGCACGCGCCCGGGCAGCTCGACTTCCTCGCCTACGGCGCCGCCCGCGCCGCCGCCAACGGCGTCCCCGCCGACCGCATCATCACCACGTGGCCCTTGCCGCGCCTCCGCACCTTCCTGGCCAAGTCCTGACCCGCTCCTGACCCCCTCCCCTCTGCCGAAGTGCTCGTAGGTGCACCCGACACGCCGCGCGAGGGTGCAACTACGAGCACCTCGGCGCAGGGAACGCGCACACGCGGCGCAGGGGAACGCACGCGCAGGCAGCGGCGCGCGCACGCGGCGCAAGGAACGGGAGCGCCCGCGAGCGAGCGACGGGTCAGAAGCCCCAGGCGGAGGCGGGTGCCTGCACGATCTCGACGGGTCGCGTGCTCCAGTGGGTTCCGTTGCCGTAGTGGCTGGATGCCCACGGCGATGCCCAGATGGCCGCTGCGGTGGTGTCGGCCGACGTCCCCGCCTGGAGCCCCGCGACGATGTCCGGGTATCCGCGCTGCAGGTTCTTCGCGCAGTACTGCGCAGCCGTGACGAGGTCGGGGTAGCTGCCGAGGCCTGCGCCCCCGCCCGAGCCGTACCCGTTGTTGAGGGGGTTGTTGCGGTTCCACCAGTCCGGCGGTCCGTTCTCCTGTCGCATCCAGCGCAGCATGAGGGTCACGTTCGCGTCGGTCTGCGGCCACCCGCCGAACATCAGCACCAGCTTCGCCCACGACTCGTTCGTGCCGATGTGCGCGAGGGTGTCGATCCCGTCCGTCGCACCGATGCTCTCGCGGTCGACGACGGGCGCCGCGATCGTCGCATCCACGAGCAGCTGTTGCTGAGGAGCCGCTGCGCCGTCCGCGAGCGCGGTCGCGGGTGCCACGAGCAGAGTGGAGGCGAGCGCGGCATCCGTCGGGACGATGGAGAACGCGAAGACCAGGCCGATCACCGTCAGGGTGACGCCGAACCGGTGGTGGAGGGGCATGAGGACGCGCTTCGCCGGCTTCGGAAACCGGATGCGCACCCGTCGCGACGGCACAGCTGCACGACGGCCCGCCGAGCGGCGGCCGCGGGGAGCGGAGGGGACGGATGCGGAAGGCATACCCGAGGAAGATTACCAGCGCCCGCCGGAATCGTCATCCGAAGGGCCACGGAAGCGGCGTCCCGACCGCGTCAGCGCGCGACCGCGTCAGCGCCCGACCACCTCAGCGCGCGACCTCATTCAACCGCGCCAGAAGCTCGGCCAGCCGGCGGACGTCGTCCTCATCCCAGCGACGCAGCCCGCGGTACAGCGTCGCCTGGTCGGCCGCCCGCACCTCGTCCACCTTCCGGATCGCCTCCGGGGTTGCCGCGATGAAGCTGGCGCGCCGGTCGTCCGGATCGGTCCGCCGCTCCACGAAGCCCATGTCCTCCAGCAGCTTGACCTGGCGGCTGATCACACTCTTGTCCGTGTACAGCCGGGAGGCGAGCGCGCCCGCGTGGATGGGGCCGCTGCGCACGATCATCGTCAGCAGTTTGTAGCCGCCCGGCTGCAGTTCGGGATGGACACGCTCAGCACGGTCCCGCATGGCCGTCCCCACCTGGTTGAACAGCCGCGTGAACTGCTCCTCCACCTCGGAGATGGCCGCATCGGTCGCCGGGTTCCCGGCAGCCGGAGGGGTGGCGGCGGAGTCCACCGCCACCCGATCCGTTGTGTCCATGGCCGCGATCATAACCTGACCGGCTCGCGGCCGCCCCCAGCCGTGCTGCCGCCGCGGGCGGTCCCTCCGGCGGCGCCAAGCCCTCCGGCAGCGGCCAGCGAGCCGGTCGCCGGTGCGCCGATGAGCGCCTCCGCGACCTCCACGGCCGTGTCCTCGGCAGCCTCGAGCGACGCCCCGCGGTTCTCCTCCTCCATCCGCTGGATGGCGGTCTTCGTGCCGAGGGTGACGTTCGGCAGGAACAGGATGGCGATGACGCTGATGAGCGCGAGCGGCACGGCGACGAGGAAGATGTCCGCGACCGCCTGCCCGTAGACGGACTCCACGATCGTGCGGATCGGCAGCGGAAGCGAGTTCACCTGAGGCAACGTCCCGCTCTGCAGCGAGGCGGCCGCCTGGGCGCCCTTCGCTCCGAGCGACGTGACCGCGGCGATCAGGTCTCCCTTGCGGTCGGCCATCATGCCGATGACGGCCGAGCCGAGGATGGAGCCCATCACCGAGACGCCGATGGTCCCGCCGAGGCTGCGGAAGAACGCCACGTTCGAGCTGGCCGCACCGAGCTGCTCCGGACGGACGGTGTTCTGGACGATGAGCACGAGGTTCTGCATGACCATGCCCACGCCGGCGCCGAGCACCAGCATGTAGACGGACACCAGCCAGTACGCGGTGTCGTACTCGATGGTGCTCATGAGGTAGAGGCCGGCCGTCAGCAGCGCGGAGCCCGCGATCATGAAGCCTTTCCACTTCCCGAACCGGCTGATGAGGTTGCCGACGATCATGGAGGACAGCAGGAGGCCGAGGATCATCGGCAGCGTGAGCAGACCCGACTCGGTGGGCGTGGCGCCCCGGGCCAGCTGCATGTACTGGCCGAGGAAGACCGACGTGCCGAACATCGCAACGCCGACCGAGATGGATGCGATGACGGCGAGCGTGAATGTCCGGTTCTTGAACATGGCGAGCGGGATGATCGGCTCCGCGACGACCAGCTCCGTGACGATCGTGGCGATCAGGAGCGCGACCGCGCCCCCGAGCATCCAGAACGTGGGAGCACTCCACCAGTCGAAGTTCTTGCCCGCGAGCGAGACCCAGATGAGCAGCAGCGATACGGTTGCTGCGAGGAGGACCGCGCCGAGGTAGTCGATGCGCACCGTGCGGGCCGACCGCTTGGGCAGGCGCAGCGTGAGCTGCAGCAGGATGATCGCCACCGCCGCGACGGGCACGCCGACGAAGAAGTTCCAGCGCCATCCCACCGAGTCGGTGAGCACCCCGCCGATCAGCGGGCCGCCGATCGTGCCGACGGCCATGATCCCGCCGAAGAGACCCATGTACCGCCCGCGCTCCCGCGGGCTGATGATGTCGGCCATGATGATCTGGCTCAGCGCGGTCAGTCCGCCGGCGCCGAGGCCTTGCAGCACCCGGAAGCCGATCAACATGTCGGTGTCGGTCGAGAAGCCGGCGAGCGCCGAGCCCAGCACGAAGATCACGAGGGCGATCTGGATGAGCAGCTTGCGGTTGAGCAGGTCGGCGAGCTTGCCCCAGATCGGCGTCGAGACCGTCGTCGCCAGGAGAGTGCTGGTGACGACCCACGTGTAGGCGGTCTGGTCGCCGTGCAGTTCGGAGATGATCCGCGGCATCGAGGTCGAGACGACCGTGCCCGCGAGGATCGAGACGAACATTCCGAGCAACAGCCCGGAGAGCGATTCGAGCACCTGGCGATGCGACATGGCCGTCGCTCCCGCCTCGGCCTTCGTGATGGTTTCTGACATGGGATCCTTCGAGGAGTTGGTTGACTGCGATCAACCATATCTTAATTAGGTGACCAGGGTCAACTATTGGTGGAGACTGAGCATTGTCATACGGCCGGACGGCGCACCTTCAGGGTCGATCGCGCCGGCTTCGCTACGCTCGGGGGATGCACTCCCGACGAGAGTCCTCCTGGTCGCTGCGCCTGCCCATCCACTGGATCGTGTGGACAGTCGTGCTCTTCGTCCTGACGATCGGACTGGGGCTCGCGGCGAAAGCCGTGCCCGCTCTGCGCTTCAACGGGCTGGATGCGGCCGTCAACGGCGTCAACTCACCGCTCCTCGATAACGCTGCCCTCCTGCTGGACCGGCTCGACAGTCCCGTCGTCGTCGGGGTCATCCTCGTGATCGTCTTCGTCGTTCTGCTGCTGGTCGTCGGATGGCGGAGGGCGCTGGGCGCCTGCATCGCCGTAGGCGCCGGCTGGCTGACGACCCTCATCGTGAAGGCGGTGGTCGCCCAGCCGCGCCCGACGACCGCGGGACTCACGCACCTGCTCCACATCTCGCCCGCGACTCTCAGCTACCCCAGCGGGCACGTCGTGTTCGCCGCCGCCCTGGTGACGGGGATCCTGTTCGTCTGCCGGACGCGTCTCTCGCGCGCGATCGTCTTGATCCTCGGCGCCCTCTTCGTGCTCGCCGTGGCCTGGTCGCGGCTCTACGTCGGCGTGCACTACGGAACCGACCTCATCGGTGGCGTGCTCAACGGCATCGCCGGGGCACTCCTGATCGGCGGCCTGTGGAACCTCGCCACGCGGGGCCGCTCGCGCGCACGCGCACGCTGAGCCCCTTTCCCCTCGCCCGCCCAGTCCCTGAGCGCCTCCCGGGGCGCCAGGGCTGAGAATCTGTGTGGCCTCTTCCGTCGGCGGTGCATCCGCCGGCGGAAGTTTTTTTTGCGAACGCGTCACGAACGGCAACCCGGAGCGTCTTTCTAGACAAACGCCCGTACTGCCCGTAAGGACCCGACCCTTATGACCCGTGAGCTCGACGCCCTATCCGACACCGAGTTGATCGTCCGCGCCCGCGAGGGCGATTCCCCCGCCTACGGGGTGCTCTGGAAACGCCATTGGCACGCCGCGCGCGGCATGGCGGCCTCCATCACCGGGCGCTTCGAACCCGACGACCTGGCCTCCGAGGCGTTCGCACGCATCCTCAAGGCGGTCGAGAAGGGCAGCGGGCCGCGGTCCGGCTTCCGCTCGTACCTCGCCACGACCATCCGCAACGTCGCCATCGACTGGTCCCGCCGCAAGACGACACCGAACATCGAGGATCCGGACAGCGTCGAGGACTGGACGTACAGCGAGGTCACCGCGCTCAACCGCATCGACCGTCAGACGATCACGCAGGCGTTCTACGCACTGCCCGACAGTTGGCAAGAGGTGCTCTGGTACACCGAGGTGGAGGATATGGCGCCTCGGGATGTCGCGCTCCTCCTCGGGCTGACACCGAACGCCGTGTCCGCACTGGCCTTCCGCGCTCGGGAGGGGCTCAGGCAGGCGTGGATCACCGCGCACCTCGCCGAGTCGAACAGCACAGATCCGGCTCACGCCTGGACCCTCAACAAGCTCGGATCATTCGTGCGGGACAAGCTCTCGCCGGCGGAGCGCCGCAAGGTGAAGCAGCATCTGGCGGCCTGCCCGGCCTGTTCGGACGCCGCCGCGGAGGCCGACGACCTGGGATACCGGCTCGCGCTCGGCATCCTCCCGCTCTTCCTCGGCATCGCGGGTGCCGCCGCGTACTCGGCATGGACGAGCGATTCCGGCGGCGCGGCGGTCGCTGCGACCCTGTCCCACCGTTCGGCCGGCATTCGCCACGCTACGCGGTTGCGGCACTTCTTGAGCGTCGGCGCGGGCGGAGGCAACATCGGGATGGTCGCCGCGGCGACCACGATGGTCCTGGCAGCCGCTCTGACGACAGGGGCCGTGATGGCACCACCGGAGTCACCGGTCGCTGCCTCCACCTCTGCGAGCGTTGCGCCATCCTCTGGCCCCGAGCACGCCTCAGGTGCCGGCCCGAATGAGGCGGATCATCCCTCGCGACCGAGTCCCCGCCCTGCCCCCGGCACACTGCCGACCGTGCCGTTGCCGACGGGCGCCGGGAGCGCCGTTGCGCCTCCCGCGGCGAACGTCCCCGCTTCGGCGTCTTCCTCCGGAGAACCGACGGCGGACGCGCCCGCTGCCGGGGGCCCCGCCGCCGACGAACCGGCGGCCGACGAACCGACCGTCGACGAACCGGCGGCCGACGAACCGACCGTCGACGAACCGACCGTCGACGAACCGACGGTCGACGAACCGACCGTCGACGAACCGACGGTCGACGAACCGACCGACGATCCGGTCATCGACGAATCCGCCGGTCCCGGGGCCGGGCAGAACGAAGACGGGACAGCTGGCGATCCCGGCCTCGAGGCGGCACCCCGCGGATGCGAGGCGGCTCTTCGCTCTGTTCCCTCCTCGGACACCCTCCTGGCATATGCGCTGGACGACCCGGAAGGCTCGACGGTCGCCACCGACCTCGTGCACGGCGGCACCGCGAAGTACGCCGGCTCCCCGAGTGAGGC
>NZ_JBNDHX010000144.1:0-7030 GCF_056755275.1 Leifsonia sp. HAY1-4F | reverse complement strand
GTCGGCTACATGTACATCCTGAAGCTGCACCACCTGGTCGACGACAAGATCCACGCCCGTTCGACCGGTCCGTACTCGATGATCACCCAGCAGCCGCTCGGTGGTAAGGCGCAGTTCGGTGGTCAGCGGTTCGGTGAGATGGAGGTGTGGGCCCTCGAGGCCTACGGCGCCGCGTACGCGCTGCAGGAGCTCCTGACCATCAAGTCGGATGACATCCTCGGCCGCGTCAAGGTCTACGAGGCCATCGTCAAGGGTGAGAACATCCAGGAGCCGGGCATCCCGGAGTCCTTCAAGGTCCTCATCAAGGAGATGCAGTCCCTCTGCCTGAACGTGGAGGTCCTCTCGGCCGACGGCCAGGCGGTCAGCCTGCGCGACTCGGACGACGAGGCCTTCCGTGCCGCGGAAGAGCTCGGCATCAACATCTCCTCCCGCTTCGAGTCGTCGTCGATCGACGAGATCTAAGCGGCAGCCAGACCAACTGACGAATCTTCAATAGGAGAGAGTGAACACATTGCTCGACGCAACAACTTTTGACGAGCTGCGTATCGGCCTGGCCACCGCTGACGACATCCGTCGGTGGAGCTACGGCGAGGTCAAGAAGCCGGAGACCATCAACTACCGGACCCTGAAGCCCGAGAAGGACGGCCTCTTCGGAGAGCAGATCTTCGGGCCGTCCCGCGACTGGGAGTGCTCGTGCGGCAAGTACAAGCGCGTCCGGTTCAAGGGCATCGTCTGCGAGCGCTGCGGCGTGGAGGTCACCAAGTCCTCCGTCCGTCGTGAGCGCATGGGCCACATCGAGCTCGCCGCCCCGGTCACGCACATCTGGTACTTCAAGGGTGTGCCCAGCCGCCTCGGCTACCTGCTCGACATGGCGCCGAAGGACCTCGAGAAGGTCATCTACTTCGCCGCGTACATGGTGATCGAGGTGGATGAGGACGGCCGTCACGCCGACCTCCCCGGCCTCGAGAACGAGCTGCGCCTCGAGATCAAGACGCTGTCCGACCAGCGCGACGCCCGCGTCGCCGAGCGTCTGCAGCGCCTCGAGACCGACCTCGCCGCGCTGGAGGAGGAGGGCGCGAAGGCCGACCAGAAGCGTCGTGTCAAGGACACGGCGGAGAAGGAGATGGGCCAGGTCCGCAAGTCCTTCGACGAGGACATCGCCCGCCTGGAGCGCGTGTGGGAGTCGTTCCGCACCCTCAAGGTCGGCGACCTCAAGCCCGAGGACGCGGACTTCAACGAGCTCGTCGACCGCTACGGCATCTACTTCGAGGCGTACATGGGCGCCGAGGCGATCAAGCGTCGCCTGCTCGCGTTCGACCTGGCCGCAGAGGCCGAGATGCTCCGCGAGCAGATCGCCAACGGCAAGGGCCAGAAGAAGATCCGCGCGATCAAGCGACTGCGCGTCGTCTCGTCGTTCCTGGCGACCGGCAACTCGCCGGCCGCGATGGTCCTCGACGTCGTCCCGGTGATCCCGCCGGAGCTGCGCCCGATGGTCCAGCTCGACGGTGGCCGTTTTGCCACCAGCGACCTGAACGACCTGTACCGCCGCGTGATCAACCGCAACAACCGCCTTCGTCGTCTGCTCGACCTCGGTGCTCCCGAGATCATCGTGAACAACGAGAAGCGGATGCTGCAGGAGGCCGTCGACGCGCTGTTCGACAACGGCCGCCGCGGTCGTCCGGTCACGGGTACCGGCAACCGGGCGCTCAAGTCCCTCAGCGACATGCTGAAGGGCAAGCAGGGCCGGTTCCGCCAGAACCTGCTCGGCAAGCGCGTGGACTACTCGGGCCGTTCGGTCATCATCGTGGGTCCGCAGCTCAAGCTGCACCAGTGCGGTCTGCCCAAGCAGATGGCGCTGGAGCTGTTCAAGCCGTTCGTCATCAAGCGCCTGATCGACCTGAGCCACGCTCAGAACATCAAGGCCGCGAAGCGGATGGTGGAGCGTTCGCGCCCGCAGGTGTGGGACGTGCTCGAGGAGATCATCCGCGAGCGCCCCGTGCTGCTGAACCGTGCGCCCACCCTGCACCGTCTGGGCATCCAGGCGTTCGAGCCGCAGCTCGTCGAGGGCAAGGCCATCCAGCTCCACCCGCTGGTCTGCGCCGCGTTCAACGCAGACTTCGACGGCGACCAGATGGCGGTGCACCTGCCGCTGTCGGTCGAGGCCCAGGCCGAGGCCCGCATCCTGATGCTCGCCTCGAACAACATCCTGAAGCCCTCGGACGGCCGCCCGGTCACCCTGCCCTCGCAGGACATGATCATCGGTCTGCACCACCTCACCACCGTCCGCGAGGGCGCCGTGGGCGAGGGTCGCGCGTTCTCCTCGGTCTCCGAGGCGATCCTCGCGAAGGACCAGGGTTCGCTGCACCTCAACGCCAAGGTCAAGATCCGTCTCGACAACTACGTGCCGTCGGACGCCGCCGACACGGGTGCCACCCCGATCACCGCGATCGTGGAGACCACGCTCGGCCGCGCCCTCTTCAACGAGACGCTGCCGGCGGACTACCCCTACGTGGAGGAGGTCGCCGACAAGGGCACGATCTCGCTGATCGTCAACGCCCTCGCCGAGCGGTACCCGAAGGTGGAGGTCGCGGCGGCGCTGGACCGGATCAAGGACGCCGGCTTCTACTGGGGCACCCGCTCGGGCGTCACGGTGTCGCTGAGCGACATCCTGACCCCGCCGAACAAGGCGCAGATCGTGGCCGGCTACGAGAAGAAGGCCGCCAAGATCACCTCGGAGTTCGAGAAGGGTCTGACGACCGACCTCGAGCGTCGCCAGGAGCTGGTGAAGATCTGGACCGAGGCCACCAACGAGGTCGCCGAGGCTATGCGCGCCAACTTCCCGGCGGACAACACCATCAACCGAATGGTGACGTCCGGTGCCCGTGGTAACTGGCTGCAGGTCCGCAACATCGCCGGTATGCGCGGTCTGGTGAACAACCCGAAGGGTGAGATCATCCCTCGCCCGATCATCTCCTCGTACCGCGAGGGGCTGTCGGTCGCGGAGTACTTCATCGCGACGCACGGTGCCCGTAAGGGTCTGGCCGACACGGCCCTCCGTACGGCGGACTCGGGCTACCTGACCCGTCGTCTGGTGGACGTCTCGCAGGATGTCATCATCCGCGAGGACGACTGCGGCACGACCAAGGGCCTCGACCTCCCGATCGCCACGGTCGGTGCGGACGGTACCCTCACCCGCGACCCGAACGTCGAGAACTCGGTGTTCGCCCGGACCCTGGCCGCTGACGCGGTCGCGGCCGACGGCACCGTGGTCGCAGCGGCGCGCGAGGACGTGGGCGACGTGCTCATCGACAAGCTGGTCGCGGCCGGCGTCACCGACATCAAGGTCCGCTCCGTGCTGACCTGCGAGTCGGCGGTCGGCGTCTGCGCCGCCTGCTACGGCCGTTCGCTCGCGACCGGCAAGCTGGTGGACATCGGCGAGGCGGTCGGCATCATCGCCGCCCAGTCGATCGGCGAGCCCGGAACGCAGCTCACCATGCGTACGTTCCACACGGGTGGTTCGGCCTCCGCGGACGACATCACCCAGGGTCTGCCGCGCGTCCAGGAGCTGTTCGAGGCACGTACCCCGAAGGGTGCGTCCCCGATCGCCGAGGCCGCCGGCCGCATCACCATCGAGGAGACGGACAAGTCCCGCAAGGTCATCCTGACCCCGGACAACGGCGACGAGCCGCACGTCTACCCGGTGCTGAGGCGTTCGACCCTCCTGGTGGAGGACGGACAGCGCGTCGAGCTCGGACACCAGCTGATCGTCGGAACCGTCGACCCGAAGGAGGTCCTCCGGGTGAAGGGCGTCCGCGAGGTGCAGAAGCACCTGGTGGGCGGCGTCCAGGGCGTCTACCGCTCGCAGGGCGTGCCGATCCACGACAAGCACATCGAGGTCATCGTCCGTCAGATGCTCCGCAAGGTCACCGTCGTCGACCACGGCGACACCGACCTGCTGCCGGGCGAGCTGGTCGACCGGTCGAAGTACAACGAGATCAACCGCGCGACGCTGCAGGAGGGCAAGAAGACCGCCTCCGCCCGTCAGGAGGTCATGGGTATCACCAAGGCCTCGCTGGCGACCGAGTCGTGGCTGTCGGCCGCGTCCTTCCAGGAGACCACCCGCGTCCTGACGCAGGCGGCCATGGAGGGCAAGTCCGACCCGCTGATTGGTCTCAAGGAGAACGTCATCATCGGTAAGCTCATCCCGGCCGGCACCGGCCTGCAGCGCTACCGGAACGTCACCGTCGAGGCGACGGAGGAGGCCAAGGCGGAGCGGTACCCCAACCGCATCTTCGCCGACGACTCCTCGTTCAACGAGAGCGACCTGAGCTTCGTCGACTTCGACAGCTTCAGCTCGGACGACTACACCCCGGGCACCTACAACTAAGGTTCCCCGTCCCGAAGGCCCCCGGCATCCGCCGGGGGCCTTCGTCGTCGCTGGGGGTCTTCGTCGTCGCTCGCGCCTTCGTCGTGCCTGGGGTCTGGGAAGATGGACGCATGTGGCGCCAGCTCCTCCAGTACACCGACACGGCAGGACGCGCGATGCTGGGCGTTGCGGCCGCGCTGCTGGCCGTCGCCGTGGCCAGCTTCCTCATCGGCATCGCCCAGGCGTTCAGCGGCAGGGCAGCCGGTACCCTCCCGTTCTGGATGACGACCATGGGATGCGCCGTCGTCGCGGGCGTCCTCGTCTACCTGGCGAGCCATCGCGGCAAGCTGCACTGACGCCGGCTGGGCCCGTCCCCGCCTCGCAGGCAATTTCGCGCGTCCAGGCTCTGGCCTCCCGATCGGGCGCAGGCGACGATGAGTACACGCCCCGCACACGGGTGCCACCCACCAGCGTGGCACCCTCTCGCGGGTCTGTTGTCCTGACCCGCTCACTGATTAGGTGGACTACGCCCATCCGTCCGGGGGAGTTCTCGCCCCTGACGGACGGGTCTGCCGTTCACCCGAACCGTCGGCAGCCGCGATCCAGAGGGGGTCCCCCGTGGCGTCCATGACCGAAATCCTTATCCTCCACGGCCATTTGCCCATCGAATATCTCGATGCTGTGGGCCGTGCGCCCTCCGATGAGGCCGCCGTCCGAGACCTTCTCGACCGTGGCGCGATCTCGCCCACGCAACTCGCCCGCGCCCGCGCTGTCCAGGCCGGGCTTCCGTTCGTGGAGCTCGTGGACTACCCCGTGGACCGCACAGCGGTCGCGATGGTGAACGGCGCAGTGTGCAAGCGGCACAAAGTCCTCCCGATCGCGATCACCGATGGAGCTCTCGTCATCGCGTCGGCGGACCCCGGCGACGTGCTCGCCATGGACGACGTGCGCGCCGCAGCCCGCATGCCCGTCGCGGCCGTCGTGGCGGAGCCCGAAGATCTCGAAGCGGCGATCGACCGGTACATCCGCGCCGACGACGAGTTGAGCGACCTCACGACGACTCTCGAGGAGTCGACGGGGCAGGACGACTTCGGGAGCGGCGCCACCACCGAGGACATGGCCGACGACGAAGCGCCGATCGTGCGCTTCGTGAACCTGATCGTGAGCCAGGCCATCCAGGATCGCGCTTCCGACATCCACATCGAGCCGGGCGAACACCAGCTGCG
The DNA here is from genome assembly GCF_056755275.1 of Leifsonia sp. HAY1-4F. Taxonomy (NCBI): domain Bacteria; kingdom Bacillati; phylum Actinomycetota; class Actinomycetes; order Micrococcales; family Microbacteriaceae; genus Leifsonia; species Leifsonia sp. HAY1-4F. Next base: position 1,438 of record NZ_JBNDHX010000144.1, on the reverse strand, counting down.
GGTCCGCTACCGCATCGACGGAGTGCTCCATGAGATGCAGAACGCTCCCAAGACGGTGCAGAGCGGCGTGATCTCACGACTGAAGATCATGAGCGACATCGACATCGCCGAACGCCGGAAGCCCCAGGACGGCCGCATGTCGGTCTTGCACGGCGGCCGGCAGATCGACCTGCGCGTCGCAACACTGCCGACCGTGTGGGGCGAGAAGGTCGTCATGCGGATCCTGGACAACACGAATACCTCCATGAACCTGCGGGACTTGAATCTGCTCGACCGGAACTTCGAGACCTTCCAGACCGCGTACTCGAAGCCGTACGGGATGATCCTGGTGACGGGCCCGACGGGCTCGGGCAAGTCGACGACGCTGTACACGACACTCAACGCGGTGTCCCGGCCCGAGGTCAATGTCATCACGGTCGAGGATCCCGTCGAGTACCGCATGCCGGGCATCAACCAGGTTCAGGTGAATCCGAAGGCCGGGCTGACGTTCGCCAGCGCGCTCCGCAGCATCCTGCGCAGCGACCCGGATGTGGTGCTGCTGGGTGAGATCCGAGACCACGAGACTGCCCAGATCGCCATCGAGGCATCGTTGACCGGGCACTTGGTGCTCTCGACCCTGCACACCAACGATGCGCCGAGCGCAGTGACCCGCCTCACCGAGATGGAGATCGAGCCGTTCCTGGTGGGATCGGCCCTCGACTGCGTCGTCGCCCAACGTCTCGCCCGGCGCCTCTGTGAGCGGTGCAAGCAGCCGCTCGGCCTCGAGTCCGACGATCTGGCCCGCCTGCGATTCCCGCTGGCCGAGGGCGAAGAGCTCCCGGTGATCTACGCGCCTGTCGGGTGCACCGCGTGCTCCAACACGGGCTACCGCGGACGGTTGGCGGTGCACGAGGTGATGGCCGTGACGGAGGAGATCGAACGTCTCACCGTCGAGCGGGCCTCGAGCGCGGAGATCGGCCGCGCGGCGCGCGAGCAAGGCATGCTCACGCTGCGCGAGGACGGCTGGGAGAAGGTCAAGCTCGGACAGACTTCTGTCGACGAGATCCTGCGAGTGGTCGCATAGGAAAGGTTTCAGATGACATCGGACGGAACGAACGACGGTTGGGCTGTGGAGGACGCTGGAGAGCGTCGTCCTGTCTACGAGATCCCGGTGACGCCTCCTGAGGCACCGGGATGGGCTCGGCCCGTCTCAGGGCCCAGCGAGCCCGCGGGAGAGGCCCTTCCCGACTCGTTCCTGCCGAAGCGTCCACCGCTCCCGGCCTACAACGCTCCACCGCTGCCGGACTACTACGCTCCGCCCCTGACGGACTACAACGCTCCGCCCCTTACGGACTATGTCCCGGCACCCGCACCTGCGCCTGCGCCAGCACCCGCATCGGCGTATCCGCCGCCCCCTGCGTCCTGTCTCTTATACACATCTGACGCTGCCGACGACGGA
>NZ_JBNDHX010000143.1:0-7163 GCF_056755275.1 Leifsonia sp. HAY1-4F | reverse complement strand
CGGGCTCGTCACTGAAGAAGCCCGCGATCGTCGCACCGAATTCGTCGGCGTAGCGGTGGTGGATGCGCTCGTAGACCGTGTCGAGGAGCAGCTGGGTAGACGCGGCGTTCAGGTAGTCGATGTGCTGCGCGTGCCGCGCGCTTCCGCCTTCGCCGACCTCCAGGAAGAAGACCCGCCACCAGCCGTCGGGGATATCCCAGTGCAGCAGGCCGTCGGCGATCCGGTCCGTGAGATCGACGGGATCGCCGATGAGCTCGTCGGAGTCCTCGGCCCGCGGGAAGGCGAGCACCCGGAGTAGTGCTCCGGGCTCCTGCGCGGCGGCCGGACCCCAGAGCGCTCGGCGCTCCACGACAAAGGAGGTGCCGCGCGCGGGACCGACGGCGTCGGTGTGCCGTTCGCTGACGAAGCGGCGGCGCAGCTCCGCTGGGGCCGCCTCCACCGCACCGCCGGCGTGACCGGTCGGGAAAGTGTCGTCGTCGAAGAACCAGACCTTCATGCCGCGGCGCCGGGCGATCTCGAGCACGGCATCCACGTCGCGCCACCAGCCGTCGTCGAGGAACTCGGGATGCGGTCGCGCCTCCAGGATGACCGCACCGATACCGGCGTCCGCGATCCGCTCCATCTCCTCGCGCACGACCTCGACCGGGCCGCCCTTCTGCCAGAACAGCGGCATGATCGCGTTGGGTACCGTGCCGGCCACGACGTCGCGGAGGCGCTCGAGGGTCATGCCGCCTCCTCCAGACGCATGCCGAGACGGTGCTCGACGGTGCCGTCGCTGATGGTGAGGGTGAAGTCTCCAGGTTCGAGCACCCGGTGCAACCCGTCGGCCCAGAAGCGGAGGTCCGCGTCGTCGATCCGGAACGCGACCGTGACCGACTCGCCCGGTTCGAGGCTGACGCGGGTGAAGCCGCGCAGACGCCGCACGGGCTGTGTCACCGACGCGACCTCATCCGTGACGAACAGCATGACGACGTCGTCGCCCGTGCGGTCGCCGGTGTTCGTGACCCGCACCGTGACGTGGATGCCGGCCTCGGCCTCCGCGACGCCGACCACATCCCGTGACACCTCGAAGTCGTCGAGGGCGAATGTCGTGTAGGCAAGACCGTGACCGAAGTCGAAGCGCGGACCGAGCGGGAGGTCCAGGAATTTCGACGTGTAGTAGTCGTCGGTGTTGTTCGGACCGGTGAACCCGTCGATCGTCTCGGGAAGCAGCGCGCCCCCGGTGCGCGGCGGCCGGCCGGTGCGCTCATGGTCGTAGTGGATCGGCACCTGGCCGACCGCGCGTGGGAACGTCATCGGGACGCGACCTCCCGGACTCACCTGACCCGACAGGGTCCTGGCGATGGCGGCCGGCGCCTCCGAGCCGAGATGCCACACGCAGAGAGTGGCGGCGACGCGCTCGATCCAGTCCTCGACGACAAGCGGCCGGCCAGTGGCGAGCACGACGACGACGCGGGCACCGGCACCGGCGAGGGCGTGGATGAGGCGCCGCTGCGCCTCCGGGAGGGTGATGTCCGCCCGCGAGCTGGCCTCGCCGGAGATCCGGCTCGGTTCGCCGACGGCGAGGACGACCAGGTCGGCGTCCGCTGCACGCTCGACCGCCTCGGCGATGGAGGCGTCGGTCGCCTCGAAGAAGCCGCAGCCGTCGACGACTTCCCAGTCGACTCCCGGGAGTTCGCTCGCCAGCGCATCCGCCAGCGTCTCGGTCACCGGCGAAGCGAAATGCTGCACCCAGGTGCCGAGATGGTCCAGGCTCCGCGCGTACGGACCCGCGAGCAGGACCCGTCCCGAGGGGGGAAGGGGCAGCGCGCCGCCGTTCGTCAGCAGCACCGTGCACCGCTCCGCCGCCTGTCGCGCGAGCTCGCGATACCGCTCGGTGGCCTCCGTCGAGGCGGTGGACGCGTCCACGTACGGCCGCTCGAACAGACCGAGCCTCTGCTTGAGGCGAAGGACTCGGCGCACCGCGTCGTCGACCCGCACGACCGCAAGCTCATCCGGAGAGACGAACGCCACGCCGTCCGCATCCACCAGCAGCGACCCACCCATGACGATGTCGACACCGGCGTCGATCGCCGCGACCACGGCCGCACGCTCGTCGGCCACCACGCCGTGGTTCACGAGCTGTGCGACGCCGTCCGCGTCGCCGACGACCACGCCGTCGAATCCCCATTCCTCCTTGAGCACCCCGGTCAGCAGGGCACGGTTGGCATGCATCGGGATGCCGTTCAGCGCGCTGAACGCGGCCATGACCGTCGCGGCTCCGGCCTCGACGCCGGCCCGGAACGTCTCGAGGTACGTCTCGCGGAGGCGGCGGTCGGAGACGTCCGTGGTGTTGTAGTCGCGGCCCGCCTCGGCGGCGCCGTAGGCGACGAAGTGCTTGAGGCAGGCGGCGAGCGCATCACCCGTGTCGAGTGCCCTGCCCTGATAGCCGGCCACCTTTGCGACGGTGAGGACGGAGGACAGGTACGGGTCTTCGCCGAAACCCTCGACCGCACGTCCCCAGCGCGGGTCGCGGGTGACGTCAACCATCGGGGAGAAGGTCCAGTTGACGCCGGCCGAGCGCGCCTCGGTCGCCGAGACGCGGGCGTCGAGCTCGGCGACCGCCGGGTCGAACGCCGCTGCCTGGGCAAGCGGCGTCGGGAAGATCGTGAACTGCCCGTGGATCACGTCGAGCCCGACGAGAAGGGGGATGCCCAGCTCGGTCTCCTCGACGGCGATCCGCTGGGCTGCGTTCGTCTCCTCTGCGCTCGGGGGCCAGAAGGTGGACCCGATTCCGCGGCGGATGAGGGCCTCCCGCTCTGGGGCGGAGGGCCTCCACACGATCTGCAGTTGCAGGAGCTTCTGCTCCCAGGTCATGCGCGCGAGAAGGGACTCGATGTCGACAGTCATCGCTCCCTCACCTCGTCAACCTTGGCGGCCTCGTCGCCCTCGGCGAGTGAGCGGTAGCGGAAGTCCCGGAACACGACCTCGCCCTCGCCTGCCGAGAACAGCGCCGGCCGCAGGCTCTTCAGGTCGCTCATCGTCGCCGAGTGCGCCCCGGCGGTGTTGTAGCGGACGCCGTGCCGCGTCCAGTCCTCGCCGGGGCGGCGGTGCCAGCCGGTCACGATGTGGTGGTCGTTCCTCAGGCGCAGCTCGATCGTCGCGCCGGGTTCTGCGGGCTCCCGCCAGTGTGTGCGGATGCCGCCCGCATAGCTGGGCAGCGCTTCGCCGTCCCAGCCCATCCCGAAGAACATGCGGTCGTTGAAGTAGAGGAGCAGACCGCCGGTCGCCCCTCCCCGCACCTCGACGCTCACCTCGACTTCGTAGGCCTCATCCATCGCCCACGTGGTGAGCGGCGATGACTCGGCGGGGGACGAGCCCTTCGCGGAGAGCACCAGCCCGTCACCGAACTTCGCGCGGCCCTGTTCGTCTGGCCCGGGGTTGTCAAAGACCCAGCGTTCGCCCCAGGCCGGCGCGGCGAAATCGTCGGAGGGTGCGGGAATCGCGACGGGGACGGACTCGCTGCGGGATGCGGCGGGCTTGGCGAGCGGCACGCCGACATCGCTCGCGGCGGCGACCGGCCAGCCGTCCGCCGTCCACTCGATCGGCTCCAGCAGCGCCTGACGACCGAGCGTGCGATAGCCGTTGGCGTAGCCGTGGGACACCATCCACCAGGAGCCGTCCGGAGCCTCGAGGATGGTCGCATGCCCGCGCGACCACCACGCTTCGTCGGCCGACCAGGTGCGGGCGATCGGGTTGCCCGGCGCATTCTCCCACGGCCCGTGCACCGACCGGGAACGCGCGACGATCACCATGTGGCCGGTCGCCGGACCCCCGGTGCCACCGACGGCGCTGACCAGGTAGAACCAGTCTCCGCGACGGAACAGCTTCGGTCCCTCCAGGGCGTACGCCTCGGTGATCCACTCGTCGGGATACCGCCAGCCGTCGTACATGTGCTCGAGCGGCGTGACCGCCGTCAGCCCGTCCGCGCTCAGGCGGCAGCGACGGATGCCGCTGACGAAGAGGTACCGCTCGCCGTCCTCCCCCACGACGTGTCCAGGGTCGATCGCACCGGAGACGCCGGTGAACGTCGGCTCGCTCCACGGCCCCTCCGGGCTGTCGGCGTGGGTGACCCAGATCTGCGGCTCCGGGATGCGGTCCGACCAGGCGCTCGGGATGAACGGAATGTAAAGGTAGAAGCGTCCATCGTGCTCGATGAAGTCGGGGGCGAACACGGTCGTCAGGGGCTTCTCGAGGGCGCTGGTCACGAACGTCCAGTTGACGAGATCCGGCGAGCGCCAGATCGTCAGCCCCGGCGAAGCGTCGAACGACGAGCACGTCAGGTAGTAGTCCTCGCCGACGCGCAGCACCGCCGGGTCGGGCCGGTCTCCGGGCAGCACGGGGTTGAGGAAGGTCCCGTCCCCCAGGTCGGGAGCGGAACGCGGAGCGACGGTCATGCGATGTCAGCCCTTGAGCCCGCCGGCGTAACCCTGGATGAACTTCTTCTGCGCGAAGGCGTAAAACGCCAGGATCGGGATCATCGACACGATGACGACCGAGAAGATCAGGTTCCACTGCGAGACCAGCGAGCCGACGTAGCTGTACATCACGACCGGAAGGGTCTGCCACGGCGTGCCGTTGAGGAAGATCAGCGAGGTGAAGAAGTCGTTCCAGACGATGAGCCCGGCGAGGATCGCCACGGTGCCGGTCGCCGGCGACATCAGCGGCAGCACGACTTTCCAGAACACCTGGTAGCGGTTGGCGCCGTCGATGATCGCGGCTTCCTCATACTCCGGCGTCAGGTTCCGGAAGAAGTTCGCGTAGAGGAACACCGACAGCGGCAGCAGCATCCCCGTGTAGATCAGGATCATGCCCCACGGGTTGCCGACGAGACCGACGTCGCGGGCGCCGATGTACAGCGGCAGCGTCCCGAGCTGCGTCGGCAGGATGATGGCGACGAGGAACAGGTAGAACGAGCGTCGGCTCCACTTGCTCGTCGAGCGCGCGATGCCGTACGCGGCGATCGAGCCGAGCCCGACCAGAAGGACGATGCTGCCGGTCGTGATGATCAGGCTCGATCCGAGACCCGCCCAGATGTTGCCCGACGACGTGGAGGCCGGCGAGAGCAGCGTTATGAAGTTATCGAAGGTCGGACTCGTGGGCGGGGCGATCGCTGCGGAGCTGAGGATGTCGGGGAGCGTCTTGAGCGAGCCGACCAGCAGGATCCAGAACGGCAGCAGCAGGATCGCGGCCGCGATCAGCACGATGATCTCGATGGCGAGGGTCTTCTTCGTGTACCGGAACATGGCTCACGCCTCCTTGGCCGAGCGGTCGCGCGTCGCGTATTGCTGCGCGATGGAGAAGAGCAGGATGAGCAGGCTGAGCACGAGCGCCAGCGCGGCTCCGAATCCGAACTGCTGGTAGGTGAACGCCTGCTGGTAGACCTCCAGCGCGAGCGTCTGGGTGGCGCCGGCCGGGCCTCCGCCCGTCAGCGCGACGACCTGGTCGAAGACCCGCAGACCCTGGATGAGCGTGAGCGTCGTGGCGATCGCGACCGACGGCTGGATCATCGGCAGCACGACGTACCGGAACCGACGGAAGGTGCTGGCCCCATCCAGCGCAGCGGCCTCCTCCATCTCCTCCGGCACGGTCGCGAGACCGGCCAGGTAGATGACCATCACGAAGCCGATGTTCTGCCAGACCATCACGACGAGCACGCACCAGATCGCGAGCCCCGGGTCGGCGAGCCAGTTCTGCTTCGGGAGGCCGACGCCGGCCAGCGCCTGGTTGAGCGGGCCGTTGTAGTCGAAGATGAATTTCCAGATGTACGAGACGGCGATCGGGCTGACGACCACCGGCATGAAGATCAGCGTGCGGAGCACGTACCGCGACTTCAGCGTGCGGTTGAGCGCCAGGGCGAAGAGCAGTCCGAGGACGTTGGTGAAGATCAGGAAGCCGAAGGCGAGGAGGAGGGTGTTCCACAGCGACCCGATGAGCTCGGGTGTCTGGAAGATCTTGACGAAGTTCGCCAGGCCGACGAAGTCGAACGCGCCGAGGCCCGACCAGTTCGTGAAGGCGAAGAACCCGCCCGCGATGGTGGTGACATAGATGACGACCACCATCAGCACAAGTGCGGGGAGTGCCCACCACCAGCTGCCGAGCCGGACCTGATAGGCCCTCTTGAGCGGCGCGCGGCGCGGAGCCTGCACGTGCGTCTCGAGCTTCGTCATTCTCCGCACCTCTGACTGCGTCGTCATCGATTCGTTCCTTTCAACCGGTTCGGGCGGCCGGCCCTCAGAGGACCGGCCGCCCGGGTAACCCGATCAACCCCAGTCGGTGTCCATCTGCTGAAGCACCTGCTTGACGGTCATCTGACCGGTGAGGATGCCCTGGACGCCGTTGCCGAGGTCCGTGTAGATTTTGGCGTTCGGCCACTCGGTCGGCGCGTAGCCCCGGGTGTCGTTCTTGGCGATCTCGTCCTTGATGCCGGCGTACTGCGGCAGCAGGGTCGAGTCGTTCTTCACGTTGACCGGGATCGAGCCGACCTCCTTGGAGTACGCCTCCTGACCCTTGTCCGAGACAATGTAGCTCAGGAAGTCCGTCGCGAGCTTCGGGCTCTTGGTCTTGGCGCTCACCGTGACGCCCTGGTCGGCGCTTAGCGACAGATAGGTCTTCGTGCCGTCAGGCGCACCGACGGGGAGTGCCACAAGCTTCACGTGGCCGCCCGCGGCCTGCATGATCTGCTGCGCGGCGCCGCTCGGAGCGAAGAAGCCGAGGATCTTGCCCGAGGAGGCGCCGTTGGTCAGAGCGTCGAACCCGGCGCTGGTGGCGCCGTCCTGGAAGCAGCCCGCGTCGTACATCTTCTTAACCGACTCGAGGGCAGTCGCCCACCCCTTGGTGCCGGCGAAGGTGACCTTGTTCTGAGCGCGCTTCGTGTTCCAGTCCTTGTCCGGGCCGTACACGGTGGAGGTGGCGATTCCGACGGCGAGGATGCCGTTGTTCTGGAAAGTCGATCCGGCGAGTCCGTAGACCGTCTTGCCCGCGTCGCGTGCCTTGCCGCACTGGGCGACGATGTCGTCGAGGCTCGTTGTCGCGTCGATCTTCACACCGATGGACTGAGCGAGCTCGTCGTTGTAGATGACACCGTTCAGCTGGGTGCCGAGGGGCACGCCGTAGATCTTGCC
>NZ_JBNDHX010000142.1:0-7235 GCF_056755275.1 Leifsonia sp. HAY1-4F | reverse complement strand
CCTTCGTGACCGGCACCGCGACCACGTCGTAGCCGAGCGGCCCCGCCAGGGCGCGCAGCTGGCGCACGCCCTCCGCGTTCGTGCGGCCGCCGCGGCCGACGTACACGGTCGAGCCGACCTTGAGCACGTCTCCGCCGTCCAGGGTCCCCGGCGCCTCGATGCGTTCGAGCCGCAGGCCCTGCGCCCGCAGTGCGGCCTCGGTGCCGGCGGTCTCGCCCTGGCGCGACTCGGCGCCGGGGCGGGTGATGACGGCGGTCTCGCCGAGGACGACGGCGGTGTCCTCGACGAAGACCGAGTCGGCAAGCCGGTCGGCGGCAGCGACCTCGACGGTCCGCCAGCCGGCCGCGGAGAGGGCGGCGACGTAGGCGTCCCACTGCGTGTCGGCGAGCTCGGCGTCGATCTCCTGCGGGTCGATGTGCGTGATCAGTCCCTCGGCGAGGTTGGCGGCCGGGATGCGCACCAGCGCGATGCGGCGCTCGCCCCGCTCTCCGCCCTCCACCGCATGGAACACGGCGTGCCCTGCGGTCGGGAATGCCACAGCGACGGCCAGCCAGAACGGCAGGTTGATGCCGATGAACGACTGGAAGAGCTGACCCCAGGTGCTTCCCGAGAACGGCACGCTCAGCACCGTGAACAGGATCAGGGTGCCGAGCACCGTGCTCACCAGAGCGAGCACGATGCCCGTCACCACGGCGATCCAGCGCCGGTCCATCGCCCCGAGCAGCGCCGCCGCGAAGCCGAGGACCAGCGCGACGAGCGCGTTCCAGCCGACGTACGGCGTGGCGTTCGTCAGGGCGCTGGACTGGAGCTGGCTGGCCACCAGGATCACGAACGTCGCAGCGACGAAGCCGATAGCGGCGGTTGCGAGGGCGGACGAGAAGGAGGCGATGAGGCGGCGGCCCCAGGAAGACGTCATGAGACCCCACCCTAGCGGAGCGTCGCTATGCGTTCGCTGGTTCCCGCAGCCGTCCCAGAGCGAGCTCCTCCGCGGCCTGGAGGGTGGTGATCCCGTGCTCGTCGGCCGTGCGGAAGATCCCGGCGACCGTGTCCCCGATCCGCTCCACGCGCTCCTCGGTCGCCTCCGCTGTCACGCCCTCGCCCATCATGTCGAGGAAGATCACGCCGCCCGCGTTGACGACGAAGTCCGGCGCCCACAGGATGCCGCGCGCGGCCAGCCGCTCGGCTCCCGAGCGCTCGGCGAGCTGGTTGTTGGCCGGTCCGACGACCGCGGCGACCCGCAGCTCGTCGATGACCTGGTCGGTCAGCACTCCGCCGACCCCGGCCGGGACGAACAGGTCGCCTTCGACGCGATGCGCCTCCTCCGGCTCGACCCACGTGGCGCCGAGAGCATCGGCCAGCGCACGCTTGGCGGGGTTCACATCCGTGACGGTCAGGATCGCGCCTTCGCTCGCCAGGCGCGTCGCGATGATGGAGCCGACATGGCCGAGCCCGAGCACGGTGACGCGGCGTCCGGCCACGGCACGGTCTCCGAAGGCGCGCTCCATCGTGGCCTGTAGGCCGGCGTAGACACCGGTGGCCGTGGCATCGCTCGGCTCGCCGACACCGCCCTGCGACGGCGGCAGCCCGCAGACGTGCGCGGTGCGAGTGGCGACGACCGCCATGTCCTCGGCGCTCGTGCCCACATCCTCGGCGGTCATGTAGGCGCCGCCGAGCGTCTCGACAGCGTCACCGAGGTCGAGCATGGCCTCGTACCGCTCCGTCGGGGAGAGCACGGTGCCGCGCGGAAGGTGGATGACGGCCTTGCCGCCTCCACGATGGAGGCCGGCGGCGGCGTTCTTGAACGTCATCCCCTCGGCCAGGCGCAGCGAGTCGGCGACGGCCTCCTGCCAGGAGTCGTACGTCCACACCCGGCAGCCGCCCAAGGCGGGGCCGAGCGTGGTGGAGTGCACCGCGATGCTGATGGTGAGGCCGCTCCGCCTCCCCTTCACGACATGCAGTGTCTCGTGCGGCAGTTCGCCGGGCAACGGGGATGGGGGCAGGACGGACATCGGTGTCTCCTCGTGGGATCGCGGTAACAATGGTGCGGTCTTGTGGACCGCCCTCCATTCTCCCGCGAGCCCGTCACGGAGGCAACGCGATCAGTGGAAGAAGTGCCGCTCGCCGGTGAAGTACATGGTCACCCCGGCGGCCTTCGCCGCGGCGATGACTTCTTCGTCGCGGATGGATCCGCCCGGCTGCACGATCGCCTTCACTCCGGCGTCGATGAGGAGCTGCGCGCCGTCGGCGAACGGGAAGTACGCATCCGAGGCGGCGACCGAACCGGCCGCGCGGTCGCCCGCGCGTGTGATCGCCAGCGTGCAGGAATCGACACGGTTCACCTGGCCCATGCCGACGCCGACGGAGGCGCCGTCGTGGGCGAGGAGGATGGCGTTCGACTTCACCGCGCGGCACGCCTTCCAGGCGAACTCGAGGTCGGCGCGGGTCGCCGCGTCCGCCTCCTCGCCGGCGGCGAGCGTCCAGCCGGCGGAGGCGGAGGTCACCAGCGCCTCGGGGGCGAAGCGGTCCGCCTCCTGTACCAGCACGCCGCCCGAGATCTGGCGGAACTCGGTCGCGGTGCGCGCGTAATCCTCCGGCAACTGCAGGATGCGGAGGTTCTTCTTGGTCTGCAGCAGCCCCAGCGCCTCAGGCTCGTATCCCGGGGCGATGAGCACCTCGGTGAAGATGCCCTTGATGGTCTCCGCCATGGCGAGGGTCACGGTGCGGTTCGCGGCGATGACGCCGCCGTACGCCGATACCGGGTCGCACTCGTGCGCTTTGCGGTGGGCCTCCGCGATGTCGCGGGCGATCGCGATTCCGCACGGATTCGCGTGCTTGACGACCGCGACGGCCGGCTCGTGGAAGTCGTAGGCGCTGCGCAGTGCGGCGTCCGCATCCACATAGTTGTTGTACGACATCTCTTTGCCGCCGAGCTGCGTCGCCTGTGCGATGCCGCGCCCGGCCGGGTCGGCGTAGAGGGCGGCCGCCTGGTGCGCGTTCTCGCCGTAGCGGAGGGTCTGCTTCCGTTCTGCGCGCGCCTCCCACTGCGGGCCGAACTCGGCGGACGAGCCGGCGGCGCCGGCGGTGTCGGTCGACGGCGCCTCGCCGGCGAACCAGGCCGCGACGGCTCCGTCGTAGGCGGCGGTGTGGGCGAAGGCCCGGGATGCCAGCTCGCGACGCTGCTCGAACGTGGTCCCACCGGCCGCGACCGCCCCGACGATGCCCGCATAGTCGGAGGGCGAGACGACGATGGCGACGTTGGCGTGGTTCTTCGCCGCCGCACGGACCATGGCCGGTCCGCCGATGTCGATCTGCTCCACCACATCGTCGCCGACGGCGCCCGCGGCGACCGTCTCGACGAACGGGTACAGGTTCACGACGACGAGCTCGAACGGCTCGATGCCCAGCTCCTTGAGCTGCTCCTCGTGCGACCCGAGACGCAGATCGGCGAGCATCCCGGCGTGGATGGCCGGGTGCAGGGTCTTCACCCGCCCGTCCAGCGACTCCGGGAAGCCGGTGACGCTCGCGACGTCGGTCACCGCGTGACCGGCATCGCGGATGGTCTGCGCCGTCGATCCGGTCGAGACGATCTCCACGCCGGCGTCCGCCAGCGCGTGCGCGAGCTCGAGGAGTCCCGACTTGTCACTGACCGAGATGAGGGCTCGGCGGATCGGGATCAGGTCCCGCTCCCGGTACTGGCTGGCGTCGTGACGGGGTCCGCTCATGCTCGGGCAAGCTCCTCGAGGTCGATGTGTCCGTTGGCGATGTCGAGGACGGCGTCGATGAGCAGCCGTCGCTCCACGGGTTTGATGCGCTCGTGCAGGCTCGCCTCGGTGTCCCCGGGCAGCACCTCCACGCGCTCCTGGCTGATGATCGGGCCGCCGTCCACGCTGTTGTCGACGACGATGAGGCTCGCGCCCGTCTGGGTCACGCCGGTGGCGAGCGCGTCGCGGACCGCGTGCGCACCCGGGAACTCCGGCAGGTAGGCCGGATGGGTGTTGATCAGGTCCGGCGAGAGCTTCTCGACGACCCGCGGCGGCACCAGCCGCATGAAGCCGGACAGGATGATGAGGTCCGGCTCCCACTGCAGGATCTGCTCCAGGAGGCCGTCACCCCACTCTTCGCGGCTCGGGTACGAGGTGTACGGCACGGTGAAGGTCGGGATGCCGAACCGCTCGGCGTGCTCGAAGCCCTCCGCGTCGCGATCGGCGCCGACAGCGACGACGCGCGCCGGGAACTCCGCGTCCTCCGCCGCCTCCAGCAGGGCCAGCAGGTTGGATCCGCCACCGGAGATGAGGACAACGATCGAGAGCACGCAACCAGCCTAGTGGCGGCCGGGCACACCCCTTACCGGCGCGTGCGCGCTCCCGCCGCCAGGCCGATCGCGGCCGTAACGGCGACCTCCGCCGCAGCGATCCCGCCGACCAGCCAGGGGTTCGGGCCGACGTCGTGCAGGCGGCCGGGGCCGAGGGCGCCGGAGGACCACCACGCCAGGAGCCCGAGCTCGACGCCCGCCACCACGCCGATCGCGAGGGCCACCAGGAGCACGGCGCGGATGCCCTCGATGCCTCGCGAGGACGTCGTCGAACGCAGAAGGACGGCGGCGAGGAAGCCGGCGAGGACGGGGACGAGGATGCCGACGAGACCCAGGCTGTAGCCGCCGGGCGGGATCACGCCGAACACCGGCACCCCGGGCAGCGGGCCGAGGGCGGTCCCGAGCGGGCTGACGGACGAACCCGTGCCGATCGCGAAGCCGGGGCCGACAAGCCAGGACGCCATCCACACCACGACGTTCGGCAGGATCGCGAGCTGTCCGATCGTCAGGGCCGCTCCCCCGGCGATGCCCGTCTGCAGCTGCTCGTACAGGCTGATTATCGTGCCGTAGTTCCCGAACAGCAGAACGGCGACGATCAGCGCCGCGATGCCGATCACCATCGCGGTCGCGGCGGTGCCGGCACGCACTGCGGCGAGAGCTCCCGCACGGAGCGCCCCGGGCACGGCGAGCGCCTGGGCGCGCAGGGTCGGGAGCACCGCCGGCGCGCCGTCGTCCTCTCGCGGCTGTCGCAGCGCCGCGAAGCCGAAGCCGGCGGCGATGCCGACGGCGTAGACGAACGGAGGGAGCACGATGCCCTGCCAGAGCGACGGCTGCACGATCGCGGACCCCGCCGACAGAACGACCACGGCCGAGATCGCGGCGAAGGTGACCAGGGCGCTCAGTGCACCGACGGCAGGCTGCGGCGTGCCGGCGGCGCGCATGCCCGTGCGCACGCCGAATCCCGCGGTGAGGGCTGCGAAGCCCAGCAGCGCGATCGTCACCTGGAACGGGACGCCTGCTCCCGGCAGCCCCAGCCGGGCGACGGTCTGCGGATCGAGCGCCACCGTCAGGTTGACGCCGTGACCGACGAGCCACACATCCGCTACGGACCGCCAGACGACCCCGAAGTCGGCGCCGAGCTGGTACTGCGCGGCCCAGAGGATCGTGATGGGGACCAGGCAGATGCCGAGGCCGACCGCGGCGACGATGAGCGCCTCCAGCGCGGCGAGCAGGGCGACGGTTGTGCGACTCATGACCGAACGGAGCCTACCGGCGCGCAGACCGCGGACGCGGCCGACACTTCGACGCTCAGGAGACGGTCATGACGGGCGTGTCGTCATCCGCTGCTTCCGGGACCGCGATGACCGGCCGCTCCACGAGCTCGAGGACGGCCACGACCAGGACGGCGAGAACGAGCGTCCACACCACCAGGGAGGTCGTGAGCGGCCGGACGAACAGCACGACTGCCGCGGCGATCACCGCGACGACGGCACGCAGGAGGACGCGCTGGGTGTACATCCACTCGCCGGTGCGCCCCGTGCTGATGCCGTGACGCTGGGCCGCATCCCGCAGCCAGGATGCGCCTGCACCGAAGAAGCCGCGCAGCCGCCGTGGCGCGGCGAACGGGCCTGCGTACCAGCCGACGAGTGCGACGGAGAGCGCGAGGATGAGCACGGCGACAGCCGTCGCGATCATCGCGCCGGTCACGGTCGAGAACAGCGACTGCGCGAATGCGGTCGGGATCAGCGACGGGGATGCCTGCGCCACGAAGACGATGCGGCCCACGCCGAGGGCCGCCAGGGTCAGCGCCATCGCCAGCCCGAGACCCACGGCCGCCCAGACCAGCGCGAGCGAGCGCCGTCGCGCGACCACGACGCCGAGGGCGAGCAGCGCGAGAGCCACCCACGACAGCCAGGTGCCCGCGGCCACGGACAACCCGTAGAACAGCTGGAGCGTGGGGATGGCGGAGGTCTGGGCCACGGTGATCGTCCGATCCACCGTGGGCAGCTGCGATGCGAAGGTGAGCCCCTGATCGACGAGCAACTGCTTCACGCGCGCGACGATCGGTGCGAGCTGGATGCCGACCGAGCCGTCGGACCCGACCGTGATGGCGGCCTTCGGATCGTTCTCCATCGTGGCGACGAACTGGTCATGGCTCGTCCGCAATGCCTGTTCCCAGACCTGGGAGAACGCATCGGAGGTCACGAAGCGCTGCACCGTGGAGCGCACGAGCGAGACGATCCCCTGCGCCAGCGGCCCCTTGAGCGAATCCAGCGCCTTGGTGGCGACCGGGCCGGTGCCCAGCTGCGTGATCCCGTCGATCACCTGGGAGGTCACTCCGGGGATGTCGACGTGCTGCTGGACCGCCTTCACGGCTTGATCGGTGATGAAGCCCTGGACGCCCGGATCGTGCGCGAGCGGAGCGTAGGTGGCCACGAACCTGTCCGTGTCCGTCAGCTCCACTCTCGCCCAGGATGCGACGACGGCCAGCGGCGCGAGGAGGGCGCCCACGACGATGAGGACTGTCGCCAGCAGCGTCCATCCCCAGCCCCTCCGGTGCTTTACGGGCGCGGGAACCACATCGGCGGCGACAGGACCGGCCCCCGCCTGCTCGGCGACCTGCCTGCGCAGCAGCGCGTTCTCGGCCTCCAGCCGGGAGAGGCGCTCGATCAGTTCCGCGTTCGTCGGATCAGCCATCGCACTCCCTCCAGGTCGGCCGGCGCGTCCGGGTGCGCTCACTGTAACGCCGTGCGAGGAGGCGCGGACAGAGTGTTCGCCGACCTGTGGACAAACACGGAAGGGCCGGATCCTGTCTCTTATACACATCTCCGAGCCCACGAGACACTCGCTAATCTGGGGGGGGGGGCTTTTTTTTGGAGAGGGGGGGGGGGGGGGGGGGGGGGGGGGGGGGGGGGGGGGGGGG
>NZ_JBNDHX010000141.1:0-7590 GCF_056755275.1 Leifsonia sp. HAY1-4F | reverse complement strand
ATCCAGGCCCGCGGCAAGCAGTCCCGACGGCCGGAGAACTACGAAGCCTTCTACACGCGTACGACCGGCATCTGGCAGACGGTCTGGCTGGAGCCCGTCGCCGCCGCGCACCTCGGCCGTCCCGTCATCCGTCCCGACCTCGCCTCGTCGTCGTTCGCCGTCGAGCTGGACGTCATCTCCCCGGCCGCCGGGCTCACCGCGCGGGTCGACCTGCTCGACGAGGACGGGCTCGTCGTCAGTGGGGAGGTGGACGTGACGGCGCAGGTGAAGCCGGTGGTCACCCTCGCGGTCCCGGCCGACCGCCTCCGCACCTGGTCGCCCGAGGACCCGCACCTCTATCGCGTGCGTTTCACCCTCCTGCGCGGGAAGGCCGTGGTCGACGCCCTCGACAGCTACGCCGGCATGCGCTCGATCGCGATCGACGGGCGCCGGGTCCTCCTCAACGGCCGGCCGGTCTTCCAGCGCCTCGTCCTCGACCAGGGCTACTGGCCCGAAACGCTGATGACCGCTCCGAGCGATGACGCCCTCGTGGCCGACATCGAGCTCGGGATGGCCGCCGGCTTCAACGGCGCGCGCCTCCACCAGAAGGTGTTCGAGGAACGCTACCTGTTCCACGCCGACCGGCTCGGCTACCTGGTCTGGGGCGAGTTCGCCGACTGGGGCGCGAAGGTGGGACCGGGAGGTCCGCAGGAGCCGACGATGTCGTTCGTCGCCGAGTGGGTGGAGGCGCTCACCCGCGACCTGTCGCACCCATCGATCGTCGGCTGGTGCCCGCTCAACGAGACCTACCAGCCGATCACCGACCGGCTGACCATCCTGGACGACGCCACCAAGGCGCTCTACGCCGTCACCAAGGCGATCGACCCCACCCGGCCGGTCATCGACGCGTCCGGCTACTCGCACCGGGTGCCCGGCGCCGACATCTACGACTCGCACCTCTACGAACAGGACCCCGACGTCTTCGCGGCGCGCATGGGAGGCCTCGCGGACGGCCGGCCCTATGTCAACACGGCGCCCGACGGCACCGAGTGGTCGGTGCCGTACGCCGGGCAGCCCTATTTCTGCAGCGAGTTCGGCGGCATCTGGTGGTCGGACAGCGACCGCGCCGGCGACGACTCGTGGGGGTACGGCGAGGCGCCGCGCACCCGCGAGGAGTGGCTGGACCGGTTCCGCCGACTGGTGGACACGCTGCTCGACGACGCCGGCATGTTCGGCTACTGCTTCACGCAGCTCACGGACGTCTTCCAGGAGAAGAACGGGGTGCTCGACTTCCGGCGCGTGCCGAAGTTCGACCTCCGGCTCCTGCGGGACATCCAGTCGCGGCCCGCGGCGTACGAGCTCGACGACGTCCCGCCCCTCGATCCCTGATCCGGGCGCGGGTTCCCGCAACACGAAAACCCCACCACCGACCCGTACCACCGACCTGCACCACCAGCACCTGACAACACAAGGCACCTCACAAAGGAGTGGACACCCATGCGCAACAAACTGATCCTCGCCGCAGCCGCCGTCTCGGCGGTCGCGCTGGCGCTCGCCGGCTGCTCGTCGGGAGGCGGCTCCAGCGACGGCAAGGTCACGCTGACCGTCGTCGGCTTCGAGGGCGGCGGCACCGAGCTCGCCGACATCCCGCAGATCAACGCCGACTTCCACAAGAAGTACCCGAACATCACGGTCGACTACAAGTACGTCGCCAACGGCGAGTACGACCAGTACAACAACACCCGCCTCGCCGCCGGCACCGCCGCTGATGTCCTCATGACGAACGCGACCCGCGTCCAGCAGTGGCAGAAGCAGGGCTACCTCGCCGACCTGAGCGACCAGTCCTGGGTGAAGCAGCTCATCCCGAACGTCGCCCCGTTCGGCGCGATCGACGGCAAGACCTACGCATTCACGCAGCAGAACATCCCGATCGGGCTCTACGCCAACCTCGACATCCTGGAGAAGGCCGGGATCGCCCAGGTCCCGCAGACCTGGCCGGACTTCCTCGACGCGCTGCAGAAGCTGAAGGCCGCCGGGCAGCCGGGCCTCCTGCTCGCCGACCAGGGCGGCTGGACCAGCGAACAGCTCTCGCTGGCGCTCGCAGCGAATCTGGTCGACGACAAGTGGGGCCAGGGCTACGACGAGGGCAAGACCAATTGGAACCCGTCCTTCGCACCGGTGTTCGACCACATCAAGCAGCTGCTCACCTCGGGCGACGTCGATGGCAAGCTGATGAACGGCATCGAGCCGTTCAACACCGGCAACGCGGACTTCGCCGCCGGAAAGTGGGCCTTCACCATCATGGGCGCGTGGGAGCTGCAGAACTTCCAGCAGAACGCGAAGTTCGACTTCTCGCTCAACCCGTTCCCGGGCGGCGATGCGGGCAGCAGCCCCTACGGCGTGACCTTCGTCGGCTCCGGCTGGGGCGTCAACGCGGCTAGCCAGCACACCGATGCCGCGAAGAAGTATGTCGCGTTCATGGCCGACCCGGCCAACGACAGCCGCTACCTGGCCGCCGAGAACTCGTTTACCACCCTGAAGAACGTGCCGAGCCCGACCATGGCGAAGGCGAGTGCCTACGTGGATGCCTTCAACGCCGGCCACTCGCAGGTGTCGCCGATCGAGTATCTGCACTTCCCGACCTACGAGCAGGAGTTCTGGAAGGTCGGCACCTCGCTCTTCAACGACCCGTCGCAGTCGACGAGCACCCTCCTGAAGCAGCTCGACCAGACGATCCCGAAGACGAAGTAGCCGGTCCCGGCCGGGGAGCCCCGCACGCTTCCCGGCCGGGTGCCCGCACCACCGCAGCCGCACCATCCAGCCCGAAAGGCGATCCCATGCAAATCCGTGGCCGTTCCGCGATGGTGCTGATCGCGCCGGCAGCCCTCATCTTCGCCGTGTTCGTGATCTACCCGCTGATCCGTGGCGTGCAGCTGAGCTTCACCGACGCGATCGGGCCGAGCGGCGGAAACTTCGTCGGGCTGAAGAACTACCTCCACGCGCTGTCCGACCCGACAGTGCTGCACGCGCTCGGCAACACCATCGTCTACACGATCGTCGTGGTCGTCGTGCAGAACGGCCTCGCCCTCCTCGTCGCGTTCTGGCTGTTCAAGCTGGAGCGCGTGCGCAACTTCGTGCGCGCCGGGCTGCTGCTGCCCGCGATGATGGCGTTCGTCGCGGTCGGTTACCTGTGGTCGTACATGTACTCGCCGCTGGGAGGCCCGATCGACGAGGTCATGGATGCCCTCGGCCTCCACTCGCTCGAGCCGATCTGGCTGGGCGACCCCCACACCGCACTGATGTCGATCGCGGCCATCTACATCTGGATGTTCCTCGGCTACACCGCCACGATCTACCTCGCCAACTACATGGCCATCGACCCCGCGCTCATCGAGGCGGCGAACCTCGACGGCGCCGCCGGCTGGCGCCGGTTCTGGAGCATCGACTGGCGGCTGCTCGCGCCGTCGTTCACGATCAACATCACGCTCAGCGTCATCGGTTCGCTGCGCGTGTTCGACCTGCCGTTCATCATGACGCAGGGCGCCCCCGAGGACGCGACGCAGACGCTGAGCCTCGTCATCTACAACAACAGCTTCGCGAACTACCAGTTCGCCTACGGCACCACGCTCGCCGTCCTGCTGCTGATCCTCACGATCGTCGTGGGCGTCACGCAGGCGACGCTGCTGCGCCGACGGGAGGCCGACCTCGCATGACCGCACTCATCAGCCGGGAGACCGCGTCCGACCCCGACGGCCGGGTCGCGTCCCGCCGCCCAACCGCCCGCGCTCCGCGCTTCCGGGGCCGCCGCCTCCGCTCGCGCGCGTCGACGGTGATCGCCTCGGTCATCCTGCTCGCCTTCACGGCCGTCGTGCTCACGCCCATCTGGGTGCTCGTCATGGTGTCGCTGCATCACGGCAACAGCTCACCGTCGAACGCGTTCGCCCTCCCGGCGCCGATCGACTTCCAGAACTACGTCAACGCGTTCCAGAACATGCACTACCTGCGCAGCGTCGGCAACACGCTCATCATCACGCTCGCCACCGCCGTGATCACGGTCTTCGCGGCCTCCCTCGCGGCGTGGGCGATCGTGCGGCACACCCGGCGCTGGACGCGCACGCTTTACCAGATCTTCGTCTCGGGCCTCACCATCCCGATCTTCGTCGTGCTCACCCCGCTGTACGAGGTGATGCAGAAGCTGCACCTGCTGGACAGCTACATCGGCATCGTGCTCGCGTACACCGCGACGATCATGCCGTTCGCGGTGTTCTTCTTCGCCGGCTTCCTGCGCACCGTGCCGCCGGAGCTGGAGGAGGCAGCGGCCGTCGACGGCGCCGGGCTCATCCGCACGTACTGGAGGATCGTCTTCCCGCTGCTGCGCCCGGCCACGGCGACCCTGGCGATCTTCGTCATCCTGCAGGTCTGGAACGACCTCATCCTGCCGCTCGTGCTGCTCTCGTCGGACGACAAGCAGACCGTCACGCTCGCCGTCTACGCCACCATCGGCACCCACACGATGAGCCCGGAGCAGCTGCTCCCGACGCTCGTGCTCGGTGTGCTGCCGCTGTTCATCGTGTTCCTCGCGCTGCAGCGCTACGTCGTCGCCGGCATCGCGGTGGGGGCGGGGAAGTAGGGGCGACTCCGCTCGATCCAGCTCCACACCATCCAGCTCCACACCATCCAGCTCCACACCATCCTGCTCCACCCATGGAAACCGGAGGTCGACAATGCAGTCACTCGTACACCGCCCGCTCCTGACCAGGGTCGCGGCGCTCGCCGCGGCGGCCCTCGCGATCGCCGTCGCCTTCGTCGCCGCCGTCGCGGCCCCCGCCCACGCCAACAGCCCGGGCTCCAGCATGTACACCTCCACGTCGTCCAACGACTTCCTGGCGTACAGCAGGGTGATCCGGCTCGCCCACAGCGGCAGCGCGAACGGCACCCTCCTGGGGACGTTCGAGCACGCGGACAAGAGCGGCGCCGCCACCACGTTCGCCATCCGTCAGAGCACGGACGACGGCGCGACCTGGTCGACGAAGTCGAGTCTGAGCGACCCGCTCACCGGAGCCGGGCATCCGTCGTCGCAGCTCTGGCAGCCGTTCCTGTACGAGTTCCCGCAGGCGCTTGGCGCCTACCCGGCCGGCACGCTCCTCCTCGTCGGGAACGTCGCCCCGACGGCGAATACCAGCACCACGTTCGTGGAGTGGCGCAGCACCGACGCCGGCGCGACCTGGACGTACGTCTCGGCGTTCCAGGCCGGTGGAGGCGAGGGTACGGGGATCTGGGAGCCCTTCCTCGCGCTCGACTCGTCCGGCAAGCTGAACTGCTACTTCTCCGACGAGCGCCAGAGCGGCACCTACAGCCAGAAGCTCGCGCACATCGTCTCGACCGACGGCGGCGTCACCTGGAGCGCGAACGCCGACGGCTCGACGCGCGTCTCGCCCGGCGAGGTGAACGACGTGGCCAGCACGACGCAGTCCGACCGCCCCGGGATGGCGACCGTCGCCGTCAGCACGTCGGGCACGTACGTCATGGCCTACGAGGTCTGCGGCCCGGCCTTCAACTGCGTGGCACGCGTGAAGTCCTCCACGACCGGCGACACGTGGGGAACCGGCCCGGCCGATCTCGGCACCACCGCGACGACCCGCGACGGCCGGCAGCTCTTCCACTCGCCGTACCTCGCGTGGAGCCCGGCGGGAGGCGGCGAGTTCCTGCTCGCAGGCCAGACCGAGTCGGGAGGCTCGGAGGGCGGCCAGGTCGTGTTCGTCAACAGCTCAGGGAATGCGACGGGCTCGTGGTCGTGGATCCCCGCGCCCGTGGCGACCAGCGGCTCGGCCTCGAACTGCAGCGTGGACTACAGCCCCGACCTCCTGGTGTCGGCCTCGGGTCGGACCGTGCGCTACACCGCGCCCTCCGCGATCGGCCCGAACGGTTGCGAGGAGGTCACCGGCGAGACCAACGCCGGAGTCCTGCCCTTCCGTTCGACGTTCAGCGGCGGCGATTCCGGCTGGGTCGACTACAACGGCTGCTGGTCGACGTCGGGCGACGTCTACGCCGAGACCTGCGGCGGGACCGCCGGCCCGAAGGCCGTCGCCGGTTCGACCGCGTGGACCGACTACACCGTGCAGGGCGACGTCCGGATCGACTCCGGCACCCAGGCCGGCCTGCTTCTGCGGGTCTCCAACCCGTCGGCGGGCACCGATGCGCTCACGGGCTACTACCTCGGCATCACGACGACCGGCCTGGTCCTCGGCCGCGAGAACTCCGGATGGACGTCGCTCTCGAGCGCCGTCCTCCCCGGCGGAGTGACGACCGGGACCTGGTACCACCTCGTCGCGCAGGCGTCGGGCTGCACGTTCACCGTCAGCGCGGTCCCGGTGGGGAGCACGGCCTCACCGACGGCCTTCACGTACACGGACAGCGGCTGCGCGCTGACCTCGGGCGCCGTCGGCGTCCGGGACCAGGGCAGCACCGCCTCGTTCCGGAACATCGCGGTCACGGCCGGCGCCACAGCCTCCACCGCCGTCGCTCCGTACGCGGCACCGTTCGCAAGCGGTTCGGCGCCGGGATGGACCACCTACGGCGGCACCTGGAGCACGACGGCCTCGACCGAGACCTACGCGGACTCGGCGGGCGGCTCGGGCGACAAGAGCGTGGCCGGATCCACCTCCTGGGGCAACTACTCGCTGACCGGCGACGTCAGGCTCGACAGCCTCGGCGGCAACGCCAACGCAGGGTTCATCGTGCGCGTGACGAACCCCGCGGTCGGCGCCGACGCGCTCGACGGCTACTACGCGGGCGTCACGCCGACGGGCCTCGTACTGGGCCGGCAGCTGAACAACTGGACGCAGCTCGCCTCGGCGGCTCTTCCGGTGACGCTGCCCACCGGGACCTGGTACCACCTGACCGTGGAGGCCGTCGGCTGCACGATCACCGTGACCGGGCAGCCGGCGAACGGCGGCTCGATCGTGTCGGCGGGAGCCACGGACACGGGATGCTCGCCGACCAGCGGGGCGATCGGGGTCCGGACGTACAACGCAGGGGCGACCTGGAGGGGCGTCGCCGTCACCCCGCGCTGACGGCCTCCGGCGCTCGCCGGTTCATCCCCGGCGAGCGCTGGTGGCGGTCGCCGCCTCGGGACTCTGGGCGGTCCGCGCATGGAGGGTGCCGTAGCGTTCCATGCTCTGCCAGCGGAGGCGGATCCCGGCGAGTGCGGTGAACACGGATTGCAGCACGACCAGGTACATCAGCTGGCGGTAGACCACTTGCTGGAGGGGGAGCGTCCAGAGGGCGCCCATCTTCTCCTTGTCGAGGCGGAAGGCGTATGCGGCCATCAGCAGCTGTACGAGCAGGAAGGCGCACCACAGCCCGATGATGCGGACGGGGTCGAGGAAGATGATGCCGTAGATCGCGAAGATGTCCACGACCGGGGCGAAGAGCGGCAGGAGCACCTGAAGGACGAGGAGGTAACCGAGCCCGCGGCGGCCGAGCTTGCCCGCGGGCCCGCGCTGGACGATCGCGCCGCGGTGCTTCCACATCGCCTGCATGGTGCCGTAGCACCACCGGTAGCGCTGACGCCAGAGCGCGGCGAGCGAAGCGGGCGCTTCGGTCCAGGCG
>NZ_JBNDHX010000140.1:0-7631 GCF_056755275.1 Leifsonia sp. HAY1-4F | reverse complement strand
GTTTCCTGACCGCGCGGTCGCGTGGCCGTTGCTTCGGCACAATTCGTGCCATTCAGGCACAGGCAACACCCTCAGATCCGGACACACGGAACGCGACATCGGGCGTGGGTATAGGACTTTTGACCAGGTGTTTGTGAGCCGGAAAATCTCGGCGACGCGAGCTAGCGACGCAAGTGTGCCCGCACATGTTTGGCACAGAGCACCAACTGGAGGCGACGGCTTCGCTCGACGCAGCTACGGTGGTCGATCAGGAGGACCGACCAGCCTAGAGCAGGCTCGCATTCTCCCGCCCCGCGCTCCGGAGATCAGCTCCGCCCTCATCGCCGATGGAGACGATATGACCCAAATCGCACTTCCCCGGAAGACCCCGGCCAGAGCGGCGGTCGCCGCCTGGATCGGCACGACGCTCGAGTACTACGACTTCGCCGTTTACGGCACCTCGTCGGCGCTGATCCTGAATGTGCTGTTCTTCTCGCCCGAGCTGCCCGAGGGCGTCAGCGTGCTGCTGGCCATGATCACGTTCGCGGTCGGATACGCGGTGCGTCCGCTCGGGTCCCTCATCTTGGGTCCGATGGGGGACAGGTTCGGTCGCAAGTTCGTGATGATGATCACGCTGTTCGGAATCGGCGGCTGCACCTTCCTGATCGGCTGCCTGCCGACGTACGCGCAGATCGGTGCCGCCGCTCCCATTCTTCTGGTGCTGATCCGCGTCATCCAGGGACTGTGCCTCTCGGGCGAGCAGCCCAGCGCCATCACGATGAGCCTGGAACACGCGTCGGAGCGCCGCCGGGGTTTCATCACCAGTTTCACCACGCTGGGCTCCGCCTCCGGCACGCTGCTCACGCTGCTGGTCTTCATCCCGATCGCCTCGATGCCGTCCGCGCAGTTGCTGACCTGGGGATGGCGGCTCCCGTTCTGGTTCTCCGCCATCGTGGTCGTCGTCGCCTACCTGATCCGCCGCCACGTGCAGGAACCACCGGAGTTCCTCGAGACCCAGTCCATCAAGGTCAACATCGCGCCGCTCAGTCAACTCCTGCGCTTCCACTGGCGGGCTGTGGCGCGGATCATCTTCTGCGCCCTCATCGCGGGAACCAGCTACATGATGCAGACGTTCTCGGTGGCCTTCGGAACCGCCGGATACAAGCTCGACAAGCCGACCATGCTGCTGACAACGACCGTTTCGGCATTGATCGCGCTCGGCATCACACCCATCGCCGGCTACCTCACCGACAAGATCGGCCGCAAGACGGTATTCCTCATCGGGACCGTCGGGGTCGGAATCACCATGGTGCCTTACCTCTGGTCGATCACGACCAGTAATTGGGCGCTGATCTTCTTGTTCGGGATCGTCGACTACTCGTTCTTCTACTCGATGGTGAACGCGTCCTGGCCGTCGTTCTTCGCCGAGATGTTCCCCGGCCGGGTGCGTGTCTCCGGGCTGGCCCTGGGCACCCAGATCGGCTTCGCGATCTCGGGGGCTGTCGGCCCTGTTCTCGCCACCGCGCTCTCAGGCGCCGATCTCAAGGGTTGGGTGGGCCCGTCGCTCGTAGCGATCGGCTTCATGGTCTTTGCAGGAGTGTCCGCGCTCACGGCGAAGGAGACACGGACGTACACGCTCAAGGAGCTCGACGAGGTGCAGCAGAGCGAGCCGGAGAAGGCTGCGGTCACTGCCGCGACAGCAGTTCCGCCCAACGTTGTCCGCGGCCTCGCTGCGCGGCGGGGTGTCGCTGAATGACGGCTCGTCGGGGCGACGAGCCGAATCGACAGGAGGAAATGTGACGTTCGCAGACTATTCGACTGCCCTTGTGACGGGCGCGACCTCGGGGATCGGCGCTGTGCTCGTCGAGCGCCTTCGCGAAAACGGGCTCACTGTGCACGCAGTGGCCAGGAACGCGGATCGGATCGCCGAGCTGTCGGAGCGGACCGGGGCCATCGGTCACGTCGCCGACCTGCGCGACACCGCTGCTCTGGAGGCGTTGGTTGCGGGCCTTGAGATCGACGTTCTCGCCAACATCGGCGGGGTGTCGCGGACCGGCAATGTGCTTGGAGCAACACGTGACGATATCGACGATCTGGTCGAGGTCAACCTCGGCGCGGTGCTGCACCTGTGCCGCCTCGCCCTCCCGGGAATGGTAGAGCGCGACCGTGGCCACGTGGTCAATATCAGCTCGATCGCCGGCCACTACAACTTCTTCGGACACACCGCCTATCACGCCACCAAGGCGGCCGTGCACCAGCTTTCCCGACAGCTGCGCAACGACACGCTCGGAAAGCGCGTGCGTGTGACCGAGATCTCGCCCGGCCGCGTTGAGACCGAGATCTTCGCACGTAACACGGGCGGCACCCCCGAAGACATCGCGCATGCGCACGCGACCTACTTCGAAGGCTACGAGTCGCTCACGACCGATGATGTGGTGAACGCCATCGCGTTCGCCATCGACGCACCCCGTCACGTGAACGTCGGCCTGATCGAGATCATGCCAACCTTCCAGGTGCCCGGAGGGCTGACCTTCGACCGTCGGGACCAGGACTGACCCGACGCTGTTAACCGCCCGGATACATCTACGGACCGACCAGTTCATTACCAAGAACCACAACTGGTATTCCTGGAGCACCTTCTCCCCGATATTGCCCGTCTAAGCTCCCAAATCGGGATCGTCCTCTGCGTCTTGGGCCGTCTCGAACAGCTCCGGGAACCGCCGTTCGCGCTCAGCGAGCACGGGCGCAGCGGGCCCGAGCCGTGGCTTCCGGTTGCGGGTGTCGTCTCCGCCTACGCGGTTGCTGCGCTCGGTGAGGGCTACGAGCGCGAGGTGACGGTCGGCCGTCCAGCAGATCGTCCGGCCCTTCTGGTCCTTGCTGCGGCCGAGGATGCCCGCCTCGTGCAGTTCGGTGAGAGCCCGGTGCGCAGCCGCAGGGGAGGCGGCTAAGCGCTCGCTCACGCTCTCGGCTGTGACTACCGGGTCAGTGGCCAGCGTCTCGAGGATGCGGAGCGACACGGCGTCGCGACGAGGCAACGCAGGGTTGCGGCCCTGGGAGCGGCGGAAGTCGACTAGCTGCTCGTGGAGCTCGACGTCGAGGGCGGCGATGTCGTCAGCGAGCTTCACCGCGGTGCCGGCTGCGGTTTCGGCCGCCTGTGCGAAGCCGATCACCCAGTCATCCAGTGCCTGCGGCACTGCGCGGAACGCGGAAAGCCCGGCGATGTACGCGTCGGTGCTGCCCGCGAACACGGTGCTGATGGGGATAAGCGTGTTGCGCACCGCGTCGGCACGGCGCAGGACCGTGTGGATGAGCGCCCGACCGGTGCGGCCGTTGCCGTCGACGAACGGGTGGATGGTCTCGAACTGAGCGTGGGCGATAGCGGCGCGCACCAGCGGGTTGCCTGTGGTCTCGGTGAGAAAGCCGGCGAGGTCGTCCACCAAGCGCGGGACCTCGGTCTCCGGCGGGGGGACGAACGCGGCGCGCAGCGGCGAGAAGCCGGGGCCGCCGACCCAGTTCTGCTCCGTGCGGAGTCCGCGCTCGAGGCGCGGTTCGATGACGTGCTGCAGGTCGATGATGTCCGACGCTGCGATCGGCCTTCGGAGGTCGGCAAATTCGGCGATGGCCTGCTCGGTGGCGCGGACGTTGGCGACGACGTCGAGCGCCTGCCGTGAACCGTGGTGCAGAAGTTCGGCGATGGCCAGGCGCTTCGGCGTGACGCGGTTGCCTTCGATCCACGAGGAGGAGATCGACTCGGAACGGATGAGCAGGTGGTTGAGATAGCCGCCCTTGGCCGCGAGGCGCTCATCGGCGCGGGCGAGGACGACGAGCGCGTCTTCGGCTGCCGTCCGGGCTTCGCTGCCGAGGTGGGGGAGAGCGGCGCCCAATTCGTCGGGGACGTGGGCGGGGTACTTCTACTTTAGAGGCGCTAAGCGAGAAAGTGCCGAGGACTTACGACGGCTAGGCGCCGCTGTCTGGTGCGTTTCCTGGATGCAAGCATCGATCGTGGCTGGTCGCGGACCCGAACACGTGTTGGACGACCTCCAGCTGCACCTCATAAGTGCGGAGCGGTGTTCAGCGGGTCCAGTTCGGCTCCGGGCTGTTCTCATGGAGTTCCGCGGCACGCGATTTGGTCAGATGGACCGATTCGCGGACGCGGATCGGCATGGGGACCAGATGCTCCCCAGGTTCGTGCTCGTGGTCGAGGAGCAGTTGCACTGCGAGAGCCCCCATGGTCTCGAACGGGGCGGCAGCGGTGGTGAGCATGGGGTGCAGGTAGACGGCGATGTCGTCGTCATCGAAAGAGACGACTGCAACGTCGCGTCCTGCTGTGAGGTGCGCCTCCGAGAGCGCGCGATAGGCGCCGAAAGCCAGTCGGTCATTCAGGCAGATCAGCGCGTGCGGCTGCACCCCGGCGCTCAGGAGGTCACGGATGGCCTCGTAGCCTGACTTGACCGACCAGGGCTGACAGGGAATTTGGGCGACCGGCCTCACGCCATGCTCGGCCAACGACTCCCAGATGCCCGCGAGTCGTCGCTGTACAGCGAACGTGAGCCATTCGTCGTCGGGCTGATCGAGCGAGCGCCCCAGGATGACGACGCCGTCGGTATGACCGGCATCGAGCAGCAGATCGACGATGTCCGTGGCCCCCCTTCGCTCGTCGGCATTGACGGCGTCTCGTGAGTCCGCGGAGATGGCGTTGAGCATGACGACCGGGGTGCTTCCAACCCGGTCGGGAATGGTAAAGGCGTGCGGTCGGGTGGCGGCGTAGATGATCCCGTCGACTTGTCGGTCGGTTAGTGCGTCGACTGCTTCGTCGACGGCGTTCAGCTCGCCTTCGATCTCGTTGATGAAGAGAACGTGACCGTGTCGTTTCGCTTCCTGGAGGGCCCCGCGAATGAGTCCGCTGGCGAGCCGGTCGGTCGTGACCTGGTCTGAGATGAATCCGAGGATCCGCGACTTCTGCGTGCTCAGGGCTCGTGCGGTGAGGTTCGGCCGGTAGCCGAGCTTGTCGGCGGCCGCACGTACTCGTTCGGCGGACTCAGGGGAGAGGCGCGTTCCCTGCCGTTCGTTGAGGACCAGCGACACTGCGGTTGTCGATACGCCGGCCTCGCGGGCGACATCGGCCATCGTCACTCGGCCTTGAGCCATTGCCGCCCTCCTCCCCATCGGAGTCCATGTTACTGCCATTTTGCTAAAGCGCTTGACTTTGCATGCTAAACCGCATAACTTCACTGGTTAGGCGGTTTAGCACACCACGGATTCAATGGAGAGAGACGTGCAGGGGAACAAGATACGAGCGATCGCGCGAGGCGCCGAGAAGTGTCGTCATGCTGACGATCGACGGGTCGTGGGTCTGGGACTTCTGGATCGCCGACGACGGAGTGGAATACCACCTCTTCTACCTTCACGCCCCTACGTCGCTTGTGGACCCGCGACGTCGCCACAGGGCAGCGCGCATCGGACACGCCGTCTCGGACGATTTTCAGAACTGGACTGTCGTCGACGAGTCCGTGCTCGATACAGGAGCGCCGGACGACTTCGATGCGACGGCCACATGGACCGGGAGCGTCGTCCGAGGAGACGACGGTATGTGGCGGATGTTCTACACGGGATCCCGGTTCCTGGGCCCTGAGCCCGAGATGGCCAACGTCGAAGCCATCGGGGTCGCAGTATCCGGTGACTTGCGGACCTGGACGAAAACTCCTGGGCCGGTCGTCGTTGCTGATCCACGGTGGTACGAGACCTGGGAGATGGGGACCTGGAAGGAAGAAGCATGGCGCGATCCGTGGGTCTTCAAAGATCCGGCCGGTTCAGGGTGGCACATGCTGATCACGGCCCGCGCGAACCACGGTGCGATAGACGACCGGGGCGTCATCGGCCATGCCTTCTCGCAGGACCTGGTGACCTGGGAGGTTCGCCCCCCGCTGAGCCGGCCCGGTGAAGGATTCGCGCACCTCGAAGTTCCCCAGGTGGCGGCGATAGACGGCCGATGGGTACTGCTGTTCTCATCTGCGGCGGGTTCGATGACAGCAGAGCATGCGTCTGACCACCCGGACCCTGGGACATGGGCTGTCCTCATCGATGACCCGACCAGACCCTTCCTCCTCGCAGCGGCCCGACCGGTCACCTCCGAGGCCCTCTACTCAGGTCGCGTCATCCAAGGTCGCAACGGAGGGTGGCAGTTCCTCGCGTTTCACAATGATCAGGTGGGCAGAGGCTTCGCCGGCGGCATCAGCGACCCATTCCCCTTCCACGTCCCGGTGGACGCGGCCCTGATCGCCAGCCGCGCGGCAGTAGTCCGGAGGCAGTGAGAGCCATCGACTTCCCTGGGCGCCGCAGGCATGCCCAGCGAGCAGCGTCACCCACCGCCTGCAACACGCATCCAGCGACGGATGCACCGAACAAGGAGAATCATGACCATCACACGAACCCTGCGACGCGGCGCGTTGGCCGCCGTCGCGGTGACAGCCGCCGTCGTCATGACGGCGTGCTCGAGCGCCGGGGGAGGCGTCAGCGCCGGCACTGGCACAGGCGCCATCAATGTCTGGGCACATCAAGGCCAGGACAGCGAGAATGCCGCATTGCAGGCTGCCGTCGACGGCTTCAACAAGTCGCAAGGCAAAGTCACCGCGAAGCTTCGGCTCATCTCCGGTGACACGTATACGACCACGATCACCAGCACACCGAAGAACCAGCTTCCGGATGTTCTGGAGATCGACGGGCCGACGCTGGCGAGCTTCGTCTACAACGACAAGCTCGCGCCGCTGAGCGACTATGTGGCCAAAGGCACCATAAGCAACGCCACGCCTGGTTCGGTGGCCGAAGGAACCTCCGGCGGCAAGCTGTACGGCCTGGCCATGTACGACTCCGCGATGGGGCTGTACGGCAACAAGAAGCTGCTGGATGCGGCCGGGGTCACCTACCCGACCTCGTTCGACAGCGCCTGGACTCCTGACCAATTCGCAGCGGCGTTGAAGGCATTGTCAGCGGCCGACCCATCGGGTAAGGCCCTCGACCTCAATGAGTCCGGACTCTCCGGCGAGTGGGGCACCTACGGATTCGCGCCGCTTGTGCAGTCGGCCGGCGGGAACCTGATCAAGAACGGCAAGTCTGCGGGAATGCTCGACTCGTCGGCCAGCGTGAAAGCGCTCGCCGACTTCGCGACCTGGAAGCCGTACACCGACCCAAACGCGGACGGAAACGCCTTCGTCGACGGTCGCGTCGGAGTCGCCTGGGGCGGCCACTGGAACTATCCGGTGTTCTCCAAGGCGCTCGGAAGCGACCTGGTCGTGATGCCGCTCCCGAACATGGGTCAGGGCGCCAAGGCGGGCGCAGGGTCATGGACCTGGGGAGTCGGATCGGGGACGAAGACCGGCAAGGCTGCCGGGCTCTTCCTGGACTACCTCCTGAACGACAAGAACGTGACCGCGATGACTCAGGCCAACGGTGCGCCGCCCGCGACCAAATCTGCATTCACAGCTGACACGCTCTACCAGACAGGCGGAGCGCTTGCCCTCTGGGGCGAGCAGCTCGCACATGCCTGCGCGGCGGACGCGATCACGAAGGACTGCCTGGCGGTCTACCGCCCTGTCACCGCCGGCTACCCCACCATCACCTCGAAATTCGCCGGCTCCCTTTCCGCTGTCTGGGGT
>NZ_JBNDHX010000139.1:0-8269 GCF_056755275.1 Leifsonia sp. HAY1-4F | reverse complement strand
TCCGTCGTCGGCAGCGTCAGATGTGTATAAGAGACAGCACAAAGAGTGCACGCTTGTGGGGCTCTGAGCGTGCAGTCTTTGTGTACTCGACGGTGGGGCTGCGGGTGAGAGTCAGTGGGTGGCGTCGAGGAGCTCGTCCTCGACGTCGGCGTCCGTGCGCTTGGCGCGACGGCGGCGTTCGCGCTCGGCGGCGCGCGCCCGCTCGGCGGGATCGTCCGAGTTCAGCTTGCGGTACTCGGTGACGAGCGCGTAGCCGAGGCCGAAGAATCCGATCAGCGCGAAGATGATCCACTGGATCATGTACGACCAGTGCAGTCCCTCATCCTGCGTCGGCGGAGAGGTGACCGTCGGCGTCGGTGCCGTCGCGGGCGCCGGGTCCTCGCTGTCGAGCAGCCCGTAGGCACCCGTATACACGTCGGCGCCGCCGAGCTTCTGCTTCACGACCGAGAGCTGGATGGTGCCCACCTGATCCCCGACGGCGGTGCGCCCCGAGATGGCCGGTTCGCTGGCCTTCAGCCGGGAGACGACGGTCACCGTGCCCGACGGCGCGGCCGGAATGTGGTCGGGCCGGTCGTTCGTGTTGCCCGTGGGGACCCATCCCCGGTCCACGATGAACAGCGAGCCGTCCGCGGTCCGCAGGGGAGTCAGCACCTCGAAGCCGGGACTCCCGTTGAAGGGCCGGTTGCGGACCAGGAGCTGGTGGTCGCGTTCGTACGTGCCCGCCACGGTCACGCGCCGCCACTCCTGCTTCGGAGAGAACGAGCCGAGGTTCGGGAGCTCATCGGTCAACGGAACCGGACGGGAGTCGAAGTTCGCGGTGACCAGCGCGTTCGCGGCCGCCGCCTCCTTGCTGCGCGCCAGCTGCCAGTTCGAGAGGAATCCGCACGCGACGGCGAAGACGATCGCGAACGCCAGATAGCCGAGCCAGCGCCGCGAGAACGCGAACCGCCAGCCGTCGCTCTTGCTGCGGCTCGCCTTCGCGCCGCTCACGCGTGCGCCCTCTCGGGGCCGTCGGCCTCCCCGCCCACGTCGGCCTCCCCGCCCGCGCCGGCCTCCCCGTCCGCGCGGGCCTCCTCGTCCACGGCGGGCACGACCCGAACCGGGAAGTCACGCGCCTCCAGGAACTCCCGCAGGAACTCCACATGCTCCCCGCAGGCCAGCCACACCTTCACCCGATCAGCCGAGTGGATGCGCGGGTTGCGCCATTCGATCCGCCACGACGCGGTGTCACCGCATCCGGCACGAGAGCACGTCAACGGCGCAGGCTCGCCGAACCCGATCACTGGTCCTCCTGCTGGTCGTCGCGCGGTCCCGGAACCGGGGGCGCCACTGGAAGGATATTGCCTGGACGCTGGACTTCGCCTCGACGCGGGTCGCTCGAGACGTTCGCGATCACGACCGCGAAGTAGGGCAGGAAGATCGCGCCGATCAGCGGGACCGTCGCCCACCATCCCGGGACGATGACCGCGACGATCAAACAGACCACACGGACCCCCATGGCGACCGAATACTTGATCATCCGGCGTCGTCGTTCCTCGTCGGGGGAGAGGGGCAGGCTCGTGATCGACGGAGCTGTGGGCTTCTTCATGTGCGTTGACTCCAGAGTACGTCCATAAACTGGGTGGCGGTCCGCTCACGGACATTTCGGCAGAAGGGAACCGCATGACCACGCCACGCACCGTCCTCGTCACCGGGGGGAACCGAGGGATCGGCTACGCGATCGCCGAGGAGTTCGTCGCCCAGGGGCACCGCGTCGCGGTCACCGCCCGGTCGGGAGAAGGCCCGGAGGGCGTGTTGACGGTGCGGGCGGATGTGACGGATGCAGCCTCCGTGGATGCGGCGTTCACCGAGGTGGAGCAGAAGCTCGGCCCGGTGGAGGTCGTGGTCGCGAATGCGGGCATCACCAAGGACACGCTGCTGATGCGCATGACCGACGAGGAGTTCGATTCGGTCGTCGAGACGAACCTGGGAGGCGCGTTCCGGGTCGTGAAGCGCGCGAACAAGGGGATGCTGAAGGCGCGCTTCGGCCGGATCGTGCTGATCTCGAGCGTCGTCGGCCTGTTCGGCGGCGCCGGTCAGGTCAATTACGCGTCCTCGAAGGCCGGCCTCGTCGGGATGGCCCGCTCGATCACGCGCGAACTCGGTGCACGCGGCATCACCGCGAATGTGGTCGCGCCGGGCTTCATCGAGACGGATATGACGGCGGCACTGCCCGAGGCACAGCAGGCCGAGTACAAGAAGAGCATCCCCGCCGGCCGGTTCGCCTCGGCGGCGGAGGTCGCCAAGGTCGTCACCTGGATCGCGGGGGACGACGCCGGCTACATTTCCGGCGCGGTCATCCCCGTCGACGGCGGCCTCGGTATGGGCCACTAGCCTGCCCTGCCCGCCCTGCCCTGCCCTGCCCGCTCTCGCCTCGCGTCCATCCCGCCATCCCTCCTGTCCATCCCGCCGAAGTGCTCGTAGTTGCACGTGGATGCGGCGTGTCGGCTGCAACAACGAGCACCTCGGCGGGTTGGCAGTAGGCGAAGGGACGCGAGGCGGGTCAGCCGCGGAGGCCGAGGAGGGGGAGGACCTGCGAAAGGTCCGGGTGGTCGATCACCAGGTCCGCCTGGGCGCGGACGGCCGGCTTGGCGTTGAAGGCGACGGAGAGCCCCGCCTCCTCCATCATCCGCAGGTCGTTGGCTCCGTCGCCGATCGCGACGGTCTGACGAAGGTGGACGCCCTCGGCGGCCGCCCAGAACAGGAGCGCCTGGGCCTTGGCGGCCGCATCCACCACCGGTCCGTCGACCTCCCCGGTGAGCACGCCCTCCTCGACCACCAGACGGTTGGCGCGCCAGTGGTCGAGCCCGAGGCGTTCGCCGATCGGGTCGAGCAGCTCGTGGAATCCGCCGGACACCACTCCGACGACTCCGCCCGCCGCGTGCACCCCGGCGACGAGCTCCGGCACGCCCTCGGTGACCCGGATGCGTTCACCGACATGCTGGAAGACCGACGCAGGCAGCCCTTCGAGGGTCCGGACGCGCTCCCGCAGGCTCTCTTCGAAGTCGAGCTCGCCGCGCATCGCGCGCTCGGTGATCTCGGCGACCTCCGTGCGTGCTCCCGCCTCTTCGGCGAGTAGCTCGATCACTTCGTCCTGCAGCAGGGTGGAGTCGGCGTCGAGCACGACGAGGACGGATGCCGTGCGGTGCCCTGATGTTCGTTCGTGTTCTGCAGAGGTCATGGAACGACGTGCACGCCCTTGCCGACGACGGTGATGCCCGACTCGGTGACCGTGAAGCCGCGGGCACGGTCGCGATCGGGGTCGACGCCGATCTGCGCGCCCTCCGCGACGAT
The DNA here is from genome assembly GCF_056755275.1 of Leifsonia sp. HAY1-4F. NCBI lineage: Bacteria > Bacillati > Actinomycetota > Actinomycetes > Micrococcales > Microbacteriaceae > Leifsonia > Leifsonia sp. HAY1-4F. Next base: position 4,936 of record NZ_JBNDHX010000139.1, on the reverse strand, counting down.
CACATCCTTGTCGAGGATGGCCCGGCCGACGAACGCGTTCGGCTCGATGACCGCACGCTCGAAGACGACGGAGTCAACCACCTTCGCGCCCGAGTCGACCTTGGCCCACGGGCCGAGGACGCTGCGCTCCAGGTGCGCGCCCGAGATCACGGAGCCCAGGGAGACGATGGAGTCGATGGTCGTTCCCAGCGCACCGCGTCCGTCCCGCACGATCTTGGCCGGCGGGGAGTTGAGCTGCTGGCTGAAGATGGGCCACTGGTTGTTGTAGAGGTTGAAGATCGGCAGCGCCGAGATCAGGTCCTGGTGGGCCTCGAAGAACGAGTCGATCGTCCCCACATCCCGCCAGTAGTAGCGGTCGCGGTCCGTCGATCCCGGGACGTCGTTGTTGTTGAAGTCGTAGACCGCCGCCTCGCCGCGCGACACGAAGTCGGGGATGATGTCCCCGCCCATGTCGTGGTTGGAGTCCGGACGGTCGCCGTCGCGCACCACGGCGTCGATGAGCGCGTCGGCGTCGAAGACGTAGTTGCCCATCGAGGCGAGGACCTCCTCGGGCGAGTCGGGCAGGCCGATCGGGTCGCGCGGCTTCTCGCGGAACGCACCGATCCGGGTGGGCCGCTCCCGCTCCACCTCGATCACGCCGAACTGGTCGGCGAGCGCTATCGGCTGCCGGATCGCGGCGACCGTCGCCGGCGCGCCGGAGGCGATGTGGGCCTCGATCATCTGGCCGAAGTCCATCCGGTACACGTGGTCGGCGCCGACGACCACCACGATGTCCGGCTTCTCGTCGCGGAGCAGGTTGAGGCTCTGCAGGATGGCGTCCGCCGATCCGCTGAACCACCGCTTCCCGAGCCGCTGCTGGGCCGGGACGGACGCGATGTAGGAGTTGGTGATCCCGTCCAGGCGCCAGGTCTGCGACACATGGCGGTCAAGGCTGTGCGACTTGTACTGGGTCAGCACGACGAGTTGGCGCAGCTGCGAGTTGATGAGATTCGAGAGAGCGAAATCGATGAGCCGGTACTGTCCGCCGAACGGGACCGCGGGCTTCGCCCGGTCCGCCGTCAGCGGCATCAACCGCTTGCCCTCTCCGCCCGCGAGGACGATGCCGAAGATCTTCTTGCCTGCTGCCATGCCCCTAACAGTAGAGGCCATTCGTTTGCTGTACTAGCGTTTTGGTCATGCGCGTCAACCTTCTGACCCGGGAGTACCCGCCGGACATCTACGGCGGAGCCGGAGTCCACGTCACCGAGCTCGTGCGAGCCCTCCGCAGTGATACGGAGGTCGTGGTGCGTGCCTTCGGGGAGCACCGGGACGAGCCGGACACGGCCTCCTACCGCGTTCCGGCGGAGCTTGCGGACGCCAACGGCGCGATCGCCACGCTCGGCGTCGACCTGCAGATGGCGCAGGACTGCGGGGAGGCGGACATCGTCCATTCGCACACCTGGTATGCGAACGGCGCCGGTCACGTGGCGAAGCTGCTGCACGGCATCCCGCATGTGGTCACTGCACACAGCCTGGAGCCGCTGCGGCCGTGGAAGGCCGAGCAGCTGGGCGGCGGGTATCGCGTGTCCAGCTGGATCGAGAAGACGGCGTTCGAGGCCGCCGACACCGTCATCGCGGTCAGCGACGGGATGCGACGCGACATCCTCGCCGCGTACCCGTCGCTCGACCCGACGAAGGTCGTCACGATCTACAACGGGATCGATCTGGAGCGCTGGCAGCCTCTCCGGGACGACGAGCGTGCGCGGGCGCTGGGCATCGACCCGGACCGTCCCGCCGTCGTCTTCGTCGGCCGCATCACGCGCCAGAAGGGCCTGCCGTATCTGCTGCGCGCCGCACGGATGCTGCCGCCGGAGGTCCAGGTGATCCTCTGCGCCGGCGCGCCCGACACGCCCGAGATCCTCGCCGAGGTGACCGGTCTGGTGGAGCAGCTCCAGCGAGAGCGTGACGGCGTCGTGTGGATCGACCGCCTGCTCCCGAATGACGAGCTGCGGATCGCGCTCACCGCATCCACCGTCTTCGTCTGCCCGTCGATCTACGAGCCGCTCGGAATCGTGAACCTGGAGGCGATGGCGTGCGGTCTGCCCGTCGTCGGGACCGCGACCGGCGGCATCCCCGAGGTGATCGTCGATGGTGTGACCGGCCGGCTCGTGCCCATCCAGCAGATGCAGGACGGCACGGGGACGCCGACCGATCCGGAGGCCTTCGTCGCCGACCTCGCGGCCGCGCTCACGGAGGTCGTCAGCGATCCGGCGCGTGCCGCCGCGATGGGCCAGGCGGGGCGCGAGCGCGCGGAGACGTCGTTCGGCTGGCCGGCGATCGCCGAGCAGACGCGCGACGTGTACCGATCGCTGGTCGCGCGCTGACGGCCCGCCCGTCACGGATGCGCGTCGTGCGACGGTAGGCTGGAACGCATGGCCGACAGCGTTCTCCGACTTACCGACGTGTCCGTTGTGCGGGACGGCAACCCCGTCCTGAAGGGTATCGACTGGACGGTCGAGCCGGACGAACGCTGGGTCATCCTGGGCCGGAACGGGGCGGGCAAGACGACCCTGCTGCAGATCGCGGCGGCCGCACTGCACCCCACCTCCGGCGAGGCCGTCGTGCTGGGCGAATCGGTCGGCCACACCGACCTGTCCGAGCTGCGGCCGCTGCTCGGGTTCGCCTCGAGTGCGCTCGCCCGCCGCATCCCCCGGAACGAGCGGGTGCTGGATGTGGTGATGACGGCCGCGTACGCGGTCACCGGCCGCTGGAACGAGCTCTACGAGGAGATCGACGAGCGCCGGGCCCACCGGGTGCTCGCGGAGTGGCACCTGGACCACCTGGCCGATCGCACCTTCGGGAGCCTCTCGGACGGCGAGCAGAAGCGCGTCCAGATCGCCCGTTCGGTGATGACCGACCCCGAGATCCTGCTGCTCGACGAACCGGCCGCCAGCCTCGACCTGGGCGGCCGCGAGGAGCTGCTGCAGCTGCTCGGCGGCTACGCCAGCGACCCGAAGTCGCCGGCGATCGTCATGGTCACCCACCACGTGGAGGAGATCCCGCAGGCGTTCAACCGCGCGCTCCTGCTCAAGGATGGCGAGATCACCGCGCAGGGCCCCATCGGCGAGGTCATCACGAGCGAGAACCTCAGCGCGACCTTCGACGTGGACGTCGAGATCGCCGAGTCCGACGGGCGGTTCACCGCCCGGGCGCGTCAGGGGATCGCGACGGAGTCCACCGACTGAGTCCACCGACGGAGTCGGGCGGGCCGATCTGCTAGACTCGATAGCTGGCCCCCGAACCGATCCTGCCGTCCTGGTAGCGATCGTCCGACGGGCGAAGAAGCTTCCCGTCCACGCGGTCTGCGCGGACATGACCGAACCGACTACTAGCTGCAACAAGGAAGTCCTGATGAAGACTGGCATCCACCCCGACTACGCCCCGGTGGTTTTCCGCGACCTGGCCTCGGGTGCGACGTTCCTCACCCGCTCCACCGTCTCGAGCGACAAGACCATCGAGTGGGAGGACGGCAACACCTACCCGGTGATCGACGTCGAGATCTCCTCCGAGTCGCACCCGTTCTACACGGGCAAGCAGCGCATCCTCGACTCGGCCGGCCGAGTCGAGAAGTTCAACACCCGCTACAAGAACTTCGGCAAGTAAGCGCTCTTCGCGTTTCACGCTCGCACGAAGGCCCCCGTCCAGTGGACGGGGGCCTTCGTCGTTGAGGATCGGCTAGGGGAGCTCAAGACGTGTGCACCATGCTGCCGGCCGTCGAGACGACCACGATGGTGATGATGATGCCGAGCACGATCGACGCGAAGCCGATGATGATCGCTGCGAGGGCAAGACCGTGGCCCTTCTCGCCGGTGCGCTTGATCTGGTTGAGGGCGATGAAGCCGAGGATGATTCCGACGATGTTGATGAAGAACGTCACGATGAACGCGACGATCGCCATGGTGTTCCAGCGGGAGTCAGCGGGTGCGCCCGGTTGGCCGTACTGAGGCTGCTGCGGTGGAAGGGGCTGCGGGTTCAGATTGGAGTCCGTCATGGCCGACACCGTAGCGGCCCGGCGGCCCGTGCAATAGTCCCCGCTCGTGGGGGAAGCAGATTCGACGCCGTCCGGCGCCGGGCTCAGCGCAGCGGCCAGGCCCCCGACGTGGTGAACTCTGGGTCGCGTTCCCGTCGCATGTAGTCCTGGAAATCGGCGGCCTGTTCGCGGCACCAGTCCACTTGGCGGCGGTGCAGTTCCGCGGCTTCGAAGGCCAGCGCCTCGGCGTGGATGCGCGCCAGCGCCTGAGCGACGCGCCCTGCGGCGATCGCGTCGGCCCCCGCGTCGTGCGCGCCGAGCAGGTCGACGCCGTAATGCATGGCCGTGACGGTGAGGGTGCGCTTCCCGCGGCGGAACTTGTCCACCGCCCGGTCGATGACCAGCGGATCGATGATCGGACCCGGGGAGACGAGGGGCTCGAGGCCATATCGTCGCGCCTCCCGGTCGAGCAGTGTGAAGTCGTAGGGCGCGTTGTAGGCGACCACGGGGATGCCGCGTTCGAACAGGCTGCGCAGCTGCGCGACGATCGCCGCGATGCCGCGGGCCGCATCCATCCCGTCCTGTCGTGCGCGCTCGGTCGTGATGCCGTGGACGGCCGTGGCCTCGGCCGGGATCTCGACGATCGGGTCGAGGATCCAGTCACGACGGTGCAGCACCTGGCCGGTCTCGTCGAGCAGGCCGACGTGGGCGGTGACGATCCTGGCCGATTCGACGTCGATGCCCGTGGTCTCGAGATCGAAGACGCCGAGACGCTGATGCCAGGAGCTCATGCCCCCACGGTATGCAGCCGTCGCTTTGCCACGCGGGAGGCACGCCGAAGTGCTCGTGGTTGCAGGCGACACGCCGACGGGATGCGCAACAACGAGCACCTGTCTCTTATACACATCTGACGCTGCCGACGACGGA
>NZ_JBNDHX010000138.1:0-8433 GCF_056755275.1 Leifsonia sp. HAY1-4F | reverse complement strand
GTAGTAGATGGTCTCCTCGACGACCTCGGGCAGGCGCTCCCCGATGTCGATGTGGACCTCGACGGGCAGGTGGCTGCGCATCCCGAGCTCCTCGATCGCCGAGCGGAGGTCGCCGTCGGTCAGCACCGTCGGGTGGATGCCGCGAGCCAGTTCGCGGAGCTCCCGCAGCGCGTCGCCGAGCTGGCCCGCTGCGCGCTGCAGGTCCACGGCGAGCTCCTCGTCTCCGTGCGCCTCGGCTTTGGCCGTCGCGATGCGGAGGCTGATCGCCAGGGAGACGAGCTGCTGCTGACTGCCGTCGTGCAGGTCGCGCTCCAGCCGGCGCCTGGCCAGATAGCCCTCCTCGACGATGCGCAGACGCGACTCGCGCAACTCGTGGATGGTGCGCTCCAGCCGCTCCCGCAGCCGGTCGTTGTCGACCGAGAGCAGCAGGGCGGAGGAGACGGCGTCGAGCAGCCGGTCGTCCTGAGTGAGGGCGACGTCGTGCTCGATGAGCGCGATCGGTCCCTGATCCGAGTCGATCGCGAGGGTGGAGCGGCCGGGCCGCTGGGTGAGCCCCGCCTCCGGTGCCGGCTCTCCGTCGCTCGTCTGGTAGCGCTGCAGCGGCTCGTCCCACCAGAACACACGCAGGGAGGGATCGTGGAGGGTGCGGGCCAGGCTCGACTCCCACAGCCCGCGATCCACCTTGTCGCGCGCGACGATGACGAGGTCGGCCACGCGCGAACGCAGCCCCCTCGCGTACAGCACTCCGCCGACGAAAGCGGGCGGGATGAGCGCGATCGCGACCGGAGGGACGAACTGGAGCCAGCCACCGTCCCAGTGCAGGGCGAAGCTCAGCGACTCCTGGACCGTGCCGAAGCACCACAGCAGGATGGCCAGCGGCATGACGAAGGCCACGCGCCGTGCCGGAAGCGAGCTGGTGAACCACCGGGCGATGAGCCGGGCGGCGACCGTCAGCATCAGGGCCAGGCCGACGAACCGCCACGCCAGCCCGAGCCAGAAATCGGCGGTGTCGCTCGGCAGCACCGCATACGGGTTCGAGGCGCATCCGCACACGGCGGACTCCGGCGACGCGAAAAGCAGGATGCCGCCCAACCGCACCACGAAGGCGCCCGACACCACGAGCACGATGATCCGGTCGAAGCGGCGGGCCAGCCTCCCCGTCGGATAGCAGAGCACGAGAAGCCCGACCAGCACGGCCCACAGGTCGGTGACTCCTTCGATCCACGGCCAGACCCATCCCCACGGCCGCACCATCGGGTACCAGGCGCCCGCAGACCAGAACAGCGCGGCGCCGACCATCACCCAGCCGGGGACGGGGCTGCGCACGATGCGCCAGGCGACCACCGCGCACACGAGGTAGTCGACGGCCACGGCGACGAAGACGATCGCCCAGCCGATTCCCGACGGCCGGGGGCCGTAGTCGTCCGTTACCGCGCTGAGCACTTGCGCCAGGACGTTGGAGGCGAGCGCGACGGTGAGTGCCAGCGCGCGGAGCCCGAGACGCCCCGCATCCGGTCGTCGAAGCTCCGCCTCCCGCTCGAAGGGCACAGGAGTGGAGCGCGCGGGCACCGGGCGCGCCAGATCCATGAGCTCAGACGTCCCGGCCGAGGAAGCGGAGGACGGCGAGCACCCGGCGGTGCCCTTCGGCCGAGTCCTCCACCCCCAGCTTCGCCATGATGTGCCCGATGTGCGACTCCACCGTGCGGAGGCTGAGGTGCAGCTCAGTGGCGATGCCCGCGTTCGACTTGCCCTCGGCCATCAGCCGCAGGACGTCACGCTCACGAGCGGACAGCGCCTCGACGGCCGCCTCGGACGATCGCGCGGAGACGAGGAACTGGACGACCTCCGGATCGACGACGGACCCCCCGCGGGCGACCGTCCGGACGGCCGTCACCAGTGTGTCGGCGTCGGCGACGCGATCCTTCAGCAGGTAACCGGTTCCGCTTCCCGCACTCATGGCGCGGATGGCGTACGACGCCGTCGTGTACATCGAGAGGAGCAGGACGCCGGCCGTCGAACCGCCGGCGCGGAGACGCTCCAGCGCACGCAGCCCCTCGTCGGTGTGCGTTGGCGGCATCTTGATGTCGAGGACGATCGCATCGATCCCGTCCTCCTCCGCGACCGCGGCGAGGAGCTCCTCTGCGGTGTCGACGGACACGACGACCTGCATGCCGCCCGCACGCAGGATCTGCCCGATCCCTTCGCGCAGAAGCACTGCGTCGTCGGCGACGGCCACCCGGAGCGCGCGAGAACCCTCTGTCTGTCCCCCGCTCACGCGCTTACCTTAGCAGGGTGCGGATCGCCTCACCGGTCAACTCGTCTTTATTGATGAACCCCTCCGCGCCGCTGTCGGCCACGCGTCTGCCGTAGTCCTGGGCCGAACGGCTGGAAGTGAGCACGACAGCCGCCCCGGTCGCCCGCATCTCGGGCACGATGTCGAAGCCGCTCGCGTCGGGCAGGCCGACATCGAGCAGGACGACGTCCGGGGTGAGCCGACGGCTCAATTCGACCCCCCGGGCGGCGGTGTCGCAGTCCCCGACGACCGTGAAGCAGTGCAGCCGGAGCAGTTCGGCGGCCTGTTCGCGGAACCGCTCGTGGTCGTCGACGATCACCACGCGGAGGGACAACATGGCTCCATGATGACCGCACGGGTCCCGGTGTTCATCCGTGCCTCCACGTAAACGGAATGAGGTGGACCCCCGGATGCGGGCCAGGCGCAGGCAGGGACAGGATGTGAGACAACCTCACCGACCCGAACGGTGAGGTTCCTCCGCCCGATCGGCGGCCGACGACCTACCCAGAAGAAGGCGATCCCCCGTGACCCGAGCCGCGGACCCGACCGGCGCTCCGTCTGCTGCGGCGGGCGCAGTGGCAAGGGCCGCGACCACGGCGGACCGTCTCCCCTTCGTCGTCGGCGGCACGGTCGGCGCGCAGGAGCTGCCACTCGTCGTGATCGACCTGCTGCGGGCCGCCCGTCGGTTCCGGGCGCTGCGCGAGGCCTTCCCCTGGGTGGATGTGCGCTACGACGTGAGCGCCCTGGCGCACCCCGCACTGCTGGTGGCGATGGCGGCGGAAGGGGCGGGCTTCACGGTCACGCATCCGGCCGCCCTCCCTGCGCTGGCACGGGCGGAGGTCGATCTGCGACGGGTACTGCACGCATCTCCCGGCGCCCCGTGGAGGGAGCGCCGTTCCGCGTGGGAGGCCGGGGTCCGTACGTTCGTCGTGGATGACGCGCTCCAGCTCGACGCGTTCGTCGCCGCCCCTGCCGGGACCACCGTGCTGCTGCGAGTCGATCCGGACGCGGCGGTGTCGGTCGTTCAGCGAGCGCAGACGCTCGGCATCCACGTCGGCGGGCTGTCGCTGCGTATCCGTGACGATGCGTCTGCCGCTGAACTCGATACGGAGTTGCAGCGAGTCGTCCAGGCGAACGCCCGCATCGCTGCAGAGACGGGAAGGCGATTGGAGTCGCTCGACCTCGGAAGTGCCTTTCTCGGATCCGCGGCCGCCCGTCCCGCCACGTGGGCGGCGCTCGCGCGCAGTATCCGTTCTCTCGTCGCGCCGGCCACCTCGCGCACCACCGTTCTCGCGACCGTCGGGAGCGCGCTCGTCTCCGACTGCATCACCATGTCGACCGGCGGCGCCGAGCAGTACGCCGACCCGGAGTCGGCGAGCGCGCTGATCGACGCGGGCGCCGAGGTCCTCATCCTCCGTGAGAGCACGGCCGGTCGGCCGCTCCGGCGACTCCCCCTCTTCCGCGCGACGCCAGGCCGGGAGCCGCTTCCGCGGCCGGTGGAGACGGCCAGGCACCGCATCCTGCGGCCCGTTCGTGCGCGCTCGACCTGGTCACCGGCCGACTGATTCAACCCCTCACCGCCCGGCGACCGGCGGCGGGGACCACGGGATGGCTTCCCCGTGGTCCCCGCCGGTATTCGTCACGAATGTGCACTCCGGCTCGCGCCAGGGCGACATTCGTCACGAATGTCGCCGCGCCTACACCAGCGAGTCGCGCCACGCAGCGTGAAGCTGCGCGAAGCGTCCCGTCCCGGCGATCAGGTCGTCGGGCGTGCCGTCCTCGACGACGCGTCCGTGCTCCATCACGAGCACCCGGTCGGCGATTGCGACCGTCGACAGGCGGTGCGCGATGATCACGGCCGTGCGGTCCGAGAGCAGCGTCTGCAGCGCCTCCTGGACCAGGCGCTCGCTCGGGATGTCGAGCGAGCTCGTGGCCTCGTCCAGGATCAGCACGGCCGGGTCGGCCAGGAACGCCCGGGCGAACGAGATCAGCTGCCGCTGTCCGGCGGACACCCGGCCTCCCCGCTTGTTCACGTCCGTGTCGTACCCGTTGGGCAGGCCCTCGACGAACTCGTGCGCACCGACCGCCTTCGCCGCCCGGACGATCTCCTCCCGGGACGCGTCCGGCTTGCCGAGGGCGATGTTGTCCGCGACCGAGCCGCTGAACAGGTACGCCTCCTGTGTGACCATCACGATCGCGCGGCGGAGGTCCTTCGGGTGCAGATCGCGCAGATCCACGCCGTCCAGCGTCACCCGTCCCTCGCTCGGGTCGTAGAACCGCGAGATCAGCTTCGCCAGCGTGGACTTGCCCGCACCGGTCGATCCGACCAGCGCGACGGTCTGCCCGGCCGGGATGTCGAGCGTGAACTCGGGCAGGATGACCCGGTCCTTCTTGTAGGCGAAGGTCACGCCGTCGAAGCGCACGTGGCCCTCCGCCGACCACAGGTCGACCGGCTTCACGGGGTCCGGGACGCTCGGCTCCTCCTCGAGGACGCCCGAGATCTTCTCCAGCGCCGCCGCGGCCGACTGGTAGGAGTTGTAGAACATCGCCATCTCCTCCATCGGGTCGAAGAACCGCCGCGTGTACAGGAGCACCGCGAGCAGCACGCCGATCGGGAGCGCGCCGTCGGCGACGCGGAAGCCGCCGACGAGCAGCACGACACCGACTGTCACATTGCCGATCATCACGAGCCCGGGGTCGAAGATCCCGAACAGCTGGATGACGCGGGCGTTCACGTCCCGGTACTCCTCGACCAGGCCGCCGAACTCCTTCTCGTTGCGCTTCTCCTTGCGGAACGCCTTGACCGCGCGGATGCCGGTCATCGTCTCCACGAAGTGCACGATCACCTTCGCCGACGCCACCCGCGAGATGCGGAACAGCGCCTGCGACCGCTTCTGGAACCAGCGCGTCAGGAAGTACAGCGGCACCAGCGACCCGAGCAGCACCAGGCCGCTGACCCAGTCGATCGAGAACAGCGCGACCGCGATGAACAGCATGTACAGGAAGCCCTGCACGAGCTGGTTGATGCCGGAGTCGAGCAGTTCGCGGATCGAGTCGAGGTCGCTCGTCTGGCGGGAGATGATCCTGCCGGAGGTGTACGACTCGTGGAACTCCAGCGACAGCTTCTGCGTGTGCAGGAACACCCGCTTGCGCAGATCGAGCAGGATGGCCTGGCTGATCCGCGCGCTCAGGACGGTGTACCACGCGATCAAGGCAGCGCCGATGACCCCCGTGAACAGGTAGGCGACGCCGGCGGCCGCCAGCGGGAACCAGTCCTGCTTCAGCAGGGCCGGCAGACCGTTGTCGATGCCGAACGCGATGAGCGCCGGACCGGCCACCTGGGCGGCCGTGCTCACCACGACCACGATCGCCGTCAGCAGCAGCCGCATCCGCAGTGGATGCAGCAGCGAGCCCAGCAGGCGCAGCGAACGGCGCCGGACCTGCCGGCTCTCCTCTTTGCTGAGGTCGTTGCGCTCTTCGCCTTCGACGCCCAGCACTGTCGTCGTGCTCACAGGTTCACCTCCTCGAGGATCTCGTCGTTCTCCTCGTCCTCCAGGCTGGAGATGACGAAGCGGTAGTGCTCGCTGGTGGCGAGCAGCTCATGGTGGGTGCCGACCGCGGTCACCCGGCCGTCCTCAAGCAGGGCGACCCGGTCGGCGAGCATCACCGTGGAGGGGCGGTGCGCGACGATCAGCGCGGTGGTCGCCGCGAGCACCCGCCGCAGCGCCGCCTCGACGAGCGCCTCCGTGTCCACATCCAGTGCCGACAGCGGGTCGTCGAGCACCAGGATGCTCGGGTTGGCCGCGACCGCACGGGCCAGCGCGAGACGCTGCCGCTGTCCTCCGGACAGGCTGAGCCCCTCCTCGCCGACCTTCGTCTCGACACCCTCGGGGAGGTCGTAGACGAAGCCCGCCTGCGCCACATCGAGTGCCTCGGTGAGCACGAGCTCCGCTTCGGCGGAGTCCGGGTCGAGATCGTCGCGGCCGAGCAGGACGTTGTCGCGCACGGAGGCCGAGAACAACGTCGCGTCCTCGAACGCCATGGCGATCGCCTTGCGCAGGTCGTACCGGGTCAGGTCGCGCACATCCACGCCGTCCACCGTGATCGCACCGCCGGTGACGTCGTACAGCCGGGTGGTGAGCGCGGTCAGCGTCGACTTGCCGGAGCCGGTGAGACCGACCAGCGCCATGGTCTCCCCCGGGCGCACCGTCAGCCGGACTCCGTCGAGCAGGTCCGGGAAGCGTTCCGGCGAGTCCTGGTAGCGGAAGTGCACGTCGTCGAAGACGAGCTCGCCGCGCGGCTCGGCGATGCGCTTGGGGTCTGCGGGATCGGTGATCGCGTTGACCTCGTCCATCACATCGAAGAAGCGGTCGGCCGCCGTGCGGGTGTCGAAGGTCATCGACAGCAGGAAGCCGATGGACTCCACCGGGAAGCGCAGCACGGTCGCCGTGGCGAAGAACGCCACCAGCTCGCCGACGGACAGCTGGCCCTGCGTCGACAGCCACACGCCGACGACCAGGCAGATGCCGAACGCGACATCCGGGACCAGCAGCAGCCAGAGCCAGATTCCCGCGATGGCCTTCGCCTTGGCGATCTCCGTGCCGCGGAGCTGCTCGGCGCGCGACTCGAAGCTCTTCAGCGCGTGCTTGCCGCGACCGAACGCCTTCAGCACGCGGATGCCGTGCACGGACTCCTCGACAGCCGTCGCCAGGTCGCCCGCCTGATCCTGGCTGCGCCGTGCGATGACGGAGTACTTGTTCTCGAACACGAAGCCGTAGATCCAGAGCGGGATGGAGCACACCAGGAAGATGAGCCCGAGGACCCAGTTCCAGCTGATCAGGATGCCGAACCCGACCACGATCGTCACCACGTTGACGACGAGCAGCACGATGCCGAAGGAGAGCCAGCGGCGGATCAGACTGAGGTCGCTGACGGCGCGCGACAGCAGCTGTCCACTGGGCCAGCGGTCGTGGAAGGCGACCGGCAGATCCTGCAGTTGCGCGTACAGCGCGTTCCGCATCCGCGCCTCGACATGGGTGCCCGGGGTCAGCACGAACCAGCGGCGCAGCGAGATGAACACGGCCTCCGCCGCGCCCAGCCCGACCACGAGCAGGGCCGCGGGCCACACCGCTGCCGGGTCACCCGCCGAGAGCGGGCCGTCGACGAGCCAGCGCAGCACCTGCGGGATGCTCAGCGCGACCAGGCTGGCGAGCAGCGCTGCGACCATGCCGAGCACGATCCGCGGGGCGGCGGACTTGGCGAACGGCAGGATGCGCAGCAGCGTGCGTGCGGTGCTCTTCCGCTTGTTCGTCTGAGGGTGTGAGTTCTGAGGTGTCTGGACGACAGACATCGATGATCCGTTTTCTGTGAGTGTTCCGACGTTGCAGGGTCGGCGGCGAGCACGCGGAGGAGTCGCCGAAGGCACTGCCTGGAGCGGCAGAGCCCTGTGAGTGGATGCGTGGGGCGCGGCAGTCGGCGCACCCGGTGTCGCGCGGTGGAGCGGCGCGCAGAGGAGGCGGGAGCTACCGCCCGGACGGTCGGGCGGCGGCCACGTATGCGGCGACGAACCCGGGCACGGTGAGCTTTCGTGCGGTCTCGATCGTCGTCATGGCTTCCTCCCAGCCTCGATGAATACGTCCGTTGTGCTGCAACAAGGCAGCCCTACAGCTTATTGCCAGGTTGGCGAAATCCGCAAGAATTTTCTTCTGCGCCCCGGCGAACCGTGGATGCAGGGCTCAGGTACGACGGCGGCGTACGACGTCGAGCGGGTGCGGTGCGGTCAGCGGATCCGGACCGACAGGCAGGTGACGCAGCCCTCGAGCTTCTCGAACTCCGAGATGTCCACCTGGATGACGGTGTAGCCGAGGCTCTCGACCAGCGCCACCGACTGCGGGGCCGAGGACGACATCAGCACGGTGTCCTCCGCGAGCACGACGACGGCGGTGCCGTGCGCCTCGGGGACCGGCAGGAAGCGCTCGAAGATCCGGGGGTCGTCGACGATCGGCTCGTAGCCGATGACCGTGCCGTCCGGCAGGGCGGTGACGGCGGTCTTCAGGTGCAGGGCCTTCGTGACCGGCACCGCGACCACGTCGTAGCCGAGCGGCCCCGCCAGGGCGCGCAGCTGGCGCACGCCCTCCGCG
>NZ_JBNDHX010000137.1:0-8751 GCF_056755275.1 Leifsonia sp. HAY1-4F | reverse complement strand
CCCCCCCCCCCCCCCCCCCCCCCCCCCCCCCCCCCCCCCCCCCCCCCCCCCCCCCCCCCCCCCCCCCCCCCCAAAACCAACCCCCCCCCCCCAGATTAGCGAGTGTCTCGTGGGCTCGGAGATGTGTATAAGAGACAGGTTCCTCTCTTCTCCATCCGCCGAAGTGCTCGTTGTTGCATCCGACACGCCGCCACCGACTGCAACTACGAGCACTTCGCCGAACTCAAGCCGTCCGAACCCAAGCCGCCGTGAGCCGTCCACTCGGACCGTCTCCGTGGGCTGCGCCCGCCGAGATGCTCGTTGTTGCATCCGACACGCCGCCGCGGACTGCAACAACGAGCACCTCGCCGAACGAGCCGCCCGAATCCGAGCCGCCCGAACCCGAGCCGCCCGAACCCGAGCCGCCCGAATCCGAGCCGCCCGAACCCGAGCCGCCGTGAGCCGTCCGCGCGACCGTCTCCGTGGGCTGCGCCCGCCGAAGTGCTCGTTGTTGCATCCGACACGCCGCCGAGGACTGCAACAACGAGCACCTCGGGGGACCGGGTCCCCCTCCCCAGGCGGGCGCTCGGGACCGCGGGTACGTTGGCGGCATGAGCACGCAGCATCCCGCTGTCCCGCCCGGGGACGCCGAGGGCCACGACGTCGTCAAGGCAGCGCGGGTCACGCGGAGGTGGCCGGTGATCGCCGGCTCGGTCGCCGTCGTGCTCGTGGTCGGTCTCGGAGTGATCATCGCGTTGCGTCCGCACGAGCCGTTCAGCATCGACGCCGAGTGGATGGGCGAGATCGTCGAGCACCGCTCCCCGCTCTGGCTGGGGCCGGCCCTGTTCTTCAACTACGTCGGGGGAGGCATCCTCGGCTCGATGGTCATTCCGGTTCTGATCTTCCTGCTTCTGCTCGCCTTCCGCCGCCCGTGGGGCGCGACGTTCTTCGCGGCCGCGAGCATCCTCTCGGTCGCCTGCGTGCAGCTGCTGAAGCACACCGTCGACCGCGCGCGGCCGACGGACATCCTCGTGCACGTCGATACCGGTTCATTCCCGTCCGGGCATACGGCCAACGCGGCCACGATGGTCGTCGTTCTGGGCATCCTGTTCCCACGCGTCTGGGTGTGGATTGTCGGCGTGGTGTGGGCGGTCCTGATGGCGGTGAGCAGAACCTACCTCGGCGCGCACTGGATCAGCGACACGGTCGGCGGGCTGCTGCTGGGAGCGGCCGTCGCGGTGATCGTGTGGACGCCGCTGGCCTACCGCCTCGCGGCGGAGGCGACGGCTCCGCATCCGTTCTTCCTCGGCAGGAAGGTCACGGCCGGCCCTGCGCGGCCGCATAGACGCCGGGAGTCGCGCCGATGACAGCGCGGAACTCGCGGCTGAAGTGCGCCTGGTCGGCATAGCCGAGCTCGGCGGCGAGCGTCGCGAGGGATGGCGGATGCTCCGATCGCAGGGCGGCCGCCGCCTCCTGCAGCCGGTAGCGCTGGATCAGCCACTTGGGTCCGAAGCCGATGTGGCCGGCGACCAGCCGCTGGAGGTGGCGGACGCCGAGGCCGAAGCGGTCGGCCAGCTCTTCGACCCGCAGCAGCGTGCGATCGCTTTCGGCCTCCGCGACGATCCGGGCGACCAACTGCGCGTCGTCGTCCGGCTCGGGCAGACCATCCAGCCAGGACTCGAACGCCTCGATCGCGCCCTCGTCGTCGCCCCGTGACATGCGGTCGCGCACCGTGAGCGTCAACTGCGGCGTTCCGGGTGCCACGAGCCGGTCGAGGGGCGTGGCGGAGGGGAGGCTGCGCACGGACACGCCCGCCCAGCCGCGTGCCACTCCCGGGTTCAGGAGGACGCCGAACGCCCATCCCGAGCCTTCGAGTGTGCGCGAGCCGGCTCCACGTTGTGCGCGGTACAGTGCGGCCGCCTGCGGTTCGATCACCAGGTTCGCGGTCGGGTACTCGAGGACCTCCTGACGGATGCTGCCGGAGGGGGGCAGCTCCCAGCGGGGGAGCCAGTAGTGGCGCACGAAGAAGCTCGCCCGCCCGACCGCCGCACGGCGTGCGATGGTCACCGGCGGGGCGAATGCGGGATCGGTCCGCTGCGGAGTCAGCAGCCCCTTGCTGCGCGGCTCGGCATGGATGCGGGCGGTCACGCTGTCATCCTGGCACGGTCGCTCCGGCCACGCCGCTCACCGGCCGAACGATCGCGTCGGCCGCCGCTAGGACATCCCGCGCCGTCAGCGCCGGCAGCGCCCGCTGTGTCGCCCGCGCCTCCCGCGGTCAGCGTCCGAGCGGGATGCGCTCGAACCAGTACAGCGCGCGCGGCCAGGCGTGCCGCACCTGATTCATCGTCATGGGTTCGGCGGGGCGCGTCACGGGCACCTCGAACTCCTCCGCCACGCGCTCCATATCCGCCTCGGACCAGAACTGTCCGCGCATCCGGATCAGCAGTCGGCCCTGGCGCGACACCACGAACAGCTGGGGGAGGATGTCGAGCGTGCTGCCCTCGTAGACCTGCACGAGGATCACCTCGCCGGGCTCGCTGACGCCCACGTGGAGGGTCCGCCCGAAGAATCCGCGCTCGTGCACGCCGGACGGGCCGAGGGTGATCGTCGTGTTGAGGAACGACGTCACCCCGGATACGGTCGCGACGACGACGATCACGTGGGCGACGAGGACGAACGGCCACGCGCCGGACGGCAGGGCCAGCCAGTACAGGACCGCGAAGACCGGGGTTGTCAGCGCGAGCACAGCGATGATCCCGCGAAGGTACAGCTGGCGGCGGGGGCGCAGGACGCTCCGCCGGGCCGACTCCGCGCCCGTGCCCACGTCCGTCTGCTCGCTCACCTCATGAGCCTTGCCTATGTCGGAGCCCTCCGGTAGCGGCATTTTGGGGGACACCCGGATGAGGGTCGCGACCGCTGAGGACGGGTCAGCGCGCACTCGGGAGCAAGGCGGCCGACGAGGAGCGCCGCTACAGACCCTCGGCGACGGCGGCCGCCGCGTGCAGCCAGGCGCGCTGCGTCCCCGGCGCGAGCGCCTCGAAGGACAGCCGCCCGCCGTGCATCTCCGGATCGAACGGGATGGTGACCGCGCGCCGGGCGAGCGGCTGGAAGCCCGTGGCGACCCGCCGGACGTCGGAAGCCGGTCCGGTGCGCTCCGACTGGGAGACGATGACGACGGCGTCGCGCGCCAGGCGAGCCGAGTTGGCATCGCGCTGCATCAGCGCCTCGAGAAGCAGAGCTCCGGCCTCCGCGTGCTCGCCGAGCGCCGTGGTCGCGATGACGAGCTGGTCGGTGTGGTCGATCATCCGGAGCCACCGCTCGGCGGACTCGTCGTTGCCGCTGTCGATGATGACCAGGCGGTAGAACTTGGTGGCGACGGCATGCAGGCGGTCGAAATCCGCACTCGAGATCCGCTGCTCGGTCGCGAGCATGGTGGGGTTCGATCGCAGCACGTCGTACTTGTCCGCATTCTGGTGGTGCATGTAGTGCCCGATGTCGGCGGTGCGGGCGCCTGCGGAGAGCAGGGTGTCCGCCGCCGGAAGCAGGGACTGCACCGTGGCATCGTGGTGGTCCTTCTCGGTCCGCCATCCGAGCGTGCCGCGGGTCTCGTTGTTGTCCCAGGCCAGCACGCCCGAGCCGCCGTTTCGTGCGAAGACGGCCGCGAGGAGCGCCGTGGTCGGCGTCTTGTTCGCGCCGCCCTTGCCGTTCACGATCGCGATCGTGCGCGGGCCGGCCCAGTGACGGCTCACCGCATCCCGCTCGGCACGCTCTCGCAGCTCGGCTGCCGATGGTCCGAGGGGGACACCCGCGCGGGCCAGTGCTCCGCGGACTCCTTGCCGGGCTCGATCCGGGCGGGTGCGCTCCACCCGGAGGAAAGACTCCCGAGGCGGAGCCTCCCGGAGGGGCGCGGGTTCGGGCTCGACGTCGAGTACGGGGTCTAGTTCGGGCTCGAGGCCGAGGCCGAGGTCGGGGTCGACGGACAGCGCCTCCTCGTCGCCGATGCTGCCGTCGGGCTGCACCGCGAGCAGCCAGTCGCCCTCCTCGTCGGAGACCATCAGCTGCACCGGCCGCCCCGCCGCGGCCGCGATTTCGCCCACACGGCCGAGTACCGCCTCCCGCAGTCGCTGGGTGCTCTCCTCGGCGAAGCCTTCGCGCACGCCGTCGACGATCAGCTCCCCGGTCGCGTCCGGAGCGAACCGCGCGCTGAGCTGGGGGGATGGGGACAGGTCGAGGGTCAAAGTGTTCCTTCCGCGGTCCATCTGATGAGAGAGCACAGACCGGAACCGCACGATAGACCGCTTTCCGGCGGCGGTCCAGCCTCGCTCAGGCGCTTGTCAGGGTCTTCCCCTGAGTGCATCGAAGGAGATCGGGTGTCGAATCTCCTTCATTTGGCAGTAGTGAAGGAGATTCGAACGGCATTCGTGCGAATCTCCTTACGTTGCGACCGGCAGCTACGGGATGTCGCGGCTGAGGATGACCACAGCGACGGCTCCGATGCTGATCACGCCGGCACTGACGGCGAAGAGGGCGAGCGCGCCGATCAGGCCGCCGCCCGCGAGGGTCCTGGGGTCGCCATCGCCCTGTACGTTGCTCTGGTGCGTTCGATAGCGTCGCTGGATCGCGGCCAGCAGCAATCCGGCGCAGACCGCCCCAGCGACGCCGAGGAGAGCGGACCACGCCCCGAAGAGCTCGGGAAGGATGCGCGTGGCCACCAGCGAACCGGCGAGGAGCGCCAGGCAGGTCCGCCGCCAGGCGAGTGCCGTCCGTTCGGCTTGGAGGCCGGCGTCGACCGGGCCGTTCATCGGACCAGGACGCCGATGAGGACGAGGATTCCGACAGCCGTGACGACGACGGTGAGGAAGATCGTCAGCGGTGCACTGGGAAGGGGAGCCTCCTGACGGAGCGCGGACTCGGTCCGTTTCCAGCCGAACCACGCCTGGATCGGCGTGACGAGGCCGGCGACCAGCAGCAGCAGTGAGGCGGCCAGGCGGAAGCCGGGATGGATGCCGAGGCTGAGCGCTTCCAGGGCGACGCCGCTTGCCAGCAGAGCGAGTCCCGTGCGGATCCAGGCAAGGAACGTGCGCTCGTTGGCCAGGCTGAACCGTGCATCGGGCTCGCTTCCGGTGCCGAAGACGGAGCGGGGGAATCGCTTGTCAGCAGGCATGGGCGTGGGTTATGGACTCGACCATCATCGGTTCTGCGCTCTCCTGTTCTGGTGGTCGCCCGGACCCCACAGTGCGTAAGCCGACAGTGAACCGGGCGAATTCGGGCCGAAGGGAACCACTCTCAGATCGTAGAGCTCCTCCATCGTGGAACCGGTCATGGACGTGAAACCCTCGAGCCCCGACTCGACCGAAAGCTTGACGTGGTGGCCTCGGGTGGTCTAATTTCGCCCGTATTGAAACTAGTTGCACGATGAATTGGCCAACCATGCAAAGGAGCATGATGAGCAACCGATCGACCGCTCAAGAACGGTCCCTCCAGGACCCTCTGTTGTCCCATCGCGGCGGCAAAACCATCGTGGGCGTGATCCTCACGGCTCTCGTGGCCCTTGTCTCTGTCACGGTGACGTCTCCTCCGAGTCAGGCGGCAGGATCTGCATCGATACTCGCCGACGACGTCTACGTACGATCGACGTCCCCCTCGACGAACTTCGGTACAGCAGCAAACCTGGTGGTCGGAAAGGGCGGTCACGCCTACTTCCGGTTTGACGTCTCCCAGATCGACGTGTCGACGCTCCAATCCGTTGTGCTGAACATCACCAAGTACAACAACGCGGCGAGCCTTGTCGCTGTGCGCAGTAGCGAGTACCTGACCAGCGCAGGCAAACCCTCGACCACTGCTTGGGCAGAAACGAACGTCACCTGGAACAATCGACCGCTCGACGTTCAGGGATCGCCGGTGGCGTCGGCGACGGCACCTCAGGGAAACGCCTCGGTTCCCATCGACATCACCGAACTTGTCAGGTCCGCGAAGGCAGCCAAGAGTGACGTGCTGTCCATCGATCTGACGACCACGGCGGTGGACGATCAAACAGTCGCCGGCACGGACATCTATTCGACACGCGCACCGAACGCCACCGTGCAACCCTGGGTCCAGATCGCACGAACCACTGATGTTCCGCCCGTCGACTATCCAGTCAGCGAGAGTTTCAGCGATTACCCGTCTAACGGACAGTCGGCACAAGACGTGGTGCACATTGCGGACGAAAGCGGCGAATACCTCACCGTCGACGCGGCCTCGGGCGCCGTGGGTCTGACCGATGACGCGCACTCGGCCGGCCTCTTCGCGATCTACGGCTACAAGTACACCGCCGCACCCTACCAGGGGCTCGGTGGCGGACAGCAGACCACGTACGCGATCAGAAGCCTCGACAGTGGGAAGTACCTCACCATCCAGAACTACGCCGGTGGTGCAGGCCGGCCCTACTACACGAAGTCCGGCGCGAACTACAACGTCACCGCGAGCGCTCCGGACGTCGGATGGGGTGAACGGTTCTCGATCAAGGGGTATCCGAACTCTCACCAATATACGATCGCGAGCCATCTCGACGCTCTGCGCGATGGTGCCGAAGCCACAGTGTCCCCGGTCCAGGCGGGCGCAGCCGGCCTCTTCGTCGCCCCGGGCGACAAGGGCGCGCACCTGTTCACCTTCACATCTGCTGAGTCCGATCTGCTCGAAGTACAGCAATCAGTCACGGGTTCTTCCGTTCGACTTGCCTGGAAGCCGGTGAATGGCGATACGGACGCTTCCCACTACGCCGTCGATGGGAACGCCACCGCCGCCTATGACGGGACCGTACTGGCCGTGACGATCACAGGAGTCACGACGGGAACCCACGAATACACGGTGCAGTACAACTCCGATTCGGGACCTGTCACGTCGAAGGTCGATGTCGAAATCTTCGATCATCCTGGCGTCTCGCTGACCGGGGCGCAGCTCGATGCGATGCGCGACCACATCGCGAACAAGCAGGAGCCGTGGTATTCCGACTACCTGCGGTTGAAGAATTCCGTGCCGAACTCTATGTCTTCCCTCGACTTCCAGCCGGTGTTCCGCAGTGGAGTCGGCCGCGGTACACCCGCAGGATCCGGCAACATCGCCGACTATGAAAACTCGGGAGGCGCCGCGTACTTCCTCGCGCTGCAATGGGTCATCACGGGTGACGACCGATACGCGCAAAAGACCGCAGAGATCCTCGACGGGTGGTCGTCCACCCTGAAACAGATCGACGGCAGAGATCAGATTCTTGGGGCAGGTTTGGCGACACTGAAATACATCAACGCCGCCGAAATCCTTCGCTACTATCACGGCGGCTATGCCGACTATTCCGGCGACGAATTCGCAGCGTTCCAGCGACTCATGCTCAACGTCGTCTACCCCGACATCCAGGACGCGGGTGCGCCGATGATCGCGAACGGAAACTGGGACGGTGCAGCGATCGTGTCTCTGGAGGCGATCGGCGTTCTGACCGACAGCAAGCCGATCTTCGACCGTGCCGTGTCGATGTACAAAAGCCCATTCATGAACGGGTCCATTGGAAACTATGTGACCGACTGGGGACAGACACAAGAAACGGCCCGTGACCAGGCCCACGCGCAACTCGGGCTCGGCTTGATGGGCGATATCGCCAGAATCGCCGAAAGTCAGAACGTCGACCTGTGGAGCCTCGACGACAACAAGCTTGCACGCGCGTTCAGCTGGGTCGCGCAGTACAACCTCTTCAGTGGAGAAGGCGAACTCCGGGCCGAACCCGTACCGAACATCTTCGGTCGAACGGACAACAGCGCCTATTGGACCACGCTGGACGAGCAGTCGATCCTCCGCGGACAACTGAGGCCGGTCTACGAAGATGCGTATGCGCACTACTCACAGGTGCCCGGTGTGGACATCACGTGGCTGGCACGCGCGGCACAGGCCTCCCGACCTGAAGGATTCGTCCACATGGACGAGCTCAACTTCGACACTCTGACGATGTACAACGGCCCGGCAACGACGACTGTCGCACCGTATATCCAGCTGCGGACGATGCTCACCCCGTGGTACCAGCGCACCTGGCCGGAGGTGAGTGCGTGGGGAGACGCACCGCTGGCGGCACGCACCATGACCCCAGGCGGGACCATCCCGGCAGATTATGCGACGGAGACGCTGAACTCGTACCTGGCCATCCAGGACGATTCAACGGTGGCGGCGAGCGCGATGCAGAAGAATGCGCCCTACTTCCGGCTCGTAACCAATCCGGATGAGAGTTACTCGTTGCAAGACGCGACGACCGGGCGGTATCTCAGCGTCTCGTCGACAGAAGTGAACGGAGAGAACGAGATCATCCTGGGACCCTCGGCGGTCGGTGATCCCGAGAAGTTCGAGGTCCGAGGCACCGGGGTCGGTCGCTACTACCTCGTGCACGATGGACGGCTCGTCGATCTCACCGTTGACGGACCTTCCTCATCGCCCGATGATGCAGCGGTACGTCTGCGGCTCAGCACGCAGGGCGCGACCACAAGTCCTGCGTCCACCGCTACGAACTCACTGTTCTTCTCGTTCGGAACGCCGCTCTCCTTTGACGCGAAAGCCTCAGTGATCAAACGTTCCGGTAACCGGAATGACCTCACGATCACCGTGACGACGGCGATGAGTGACGGATCGACGACCGTCTCCACGGAGACGTTCAGCATCAACGACAACGCTGCGGGCACATATGAGGTCGGCACCCATCAGGTGTACGTCGACACCAAAGGAAGCACGCAAGTCCGAGAGTGCCGCATCGTGAGC
>NZ_JBNDHX010000136.1:0-8802 GCF_056755275.1 Leifsonia sp. HAY1-4F | reverse complement strand
GCACGCGGCGCAACAACGGGCACCTCTGCGGAGCGCGCCGCCTCACCGGCGTGCCGCCGCGCGCATCCCCGCGAAGTGCTCGTAGTTGCAGGCGACACGCCGTACGCGCATGCAACAACGAGCACTTCGGCGGGAGGGAGGCGGCACGCGCCCGCACGCGCCGGAACGAAGCGCGACCGGCCGGACCGCTCAGCACTCGATGACGTTGACCGCGAGGCCGCCCTCGCTGGTTTCCTTGTACTTCGTGGACATGTCGAGTCCCGTCTGCCGCATCGTCTCGATGACCGTGTCCAGCGACACCAGGTGCCGGCCGTCGCCGTGCAACGACAGCCGGGCGGCGGAGACGGCGGTGGACGAGGCGATCGCATTCCGTTCGATGCACGGGATCTGGACCAGGCCGCCGACCGGGTCGCAGGTGAGCCCCAGGTGGTGCTCCATCGCGATCTCCGCCGCGTTCTCCACCTGGCGAGGCGTCCCGCCGAGCACCGCGCAGAGCGCGCCGGCGGCCATCGCGCACGCCGAGCCGACCTCCGCCTGGCAGCCTCCCTCGGCTCCCGAGATGGAGGCGTTCGCCTTGAACAGCGAGCCGATCGCGGTCGCCGTCAGCAGGTACTGCCGGATTCCCTCCAGGGATGAGCCGGGCACGAACCGCAGGTAGTAGTGCGCGACGGCGGGGACGATTCCCGCGGCGCCGTTCGTCGGCGCCGTCACGACGCGGCCGCCGGACGCGTTCTCCTCGTTGACCGCGAGCGCGAACGCGTGCAGCCACTCCAGCGAGGTGGCGCGTCCCGGGTCGTCCTGCACGGACTCCAGGTGCTCCCGCATCGTGGCCGCCCGCCGCCGCACGCCGAGGCCGCCGGGGAGGGTCCCGTCGCCGGCCAGGCCGCGAGCGACGCACTCGGCCATCGCCTCCCAGATCAGGTCGAGCCGTTCCCGGGTGGCCTCCTCGCCGTGGAGCGCGACCTCGTTGCGCCTGGCGACCTCGCAGATCGGGATGCCGTCCCGGTCGCAGATCGCGAGCAGCTCCTCCGAGCTGTCGTAGGGGAGTGGATGCGCGTTGCGCGCCGCCAGCTCGGCCTCCTCGCCGTCGCGCCGGATGAACCCGCCGCCGATCGAGTAGTACGTCTCTTCGAGCAGGGGCAGCGGCGACCGCTCGCCCGCGGCATCCCGGCCCCAGGCCCGCAACGTGAGGGCGTTCGGGTGGCCCGGCAGGCGCGTCCGCGGCTCGAACGCGATGTCGTCCTTCGAGAGCGGGATGCTGCGCCGCCCGGCGAGCAGCAGGGTCGCGCCCGGTTGCAGCTGCGACCAGGCGCCGTGCACATCCTCGGGGCGGCAGGTCTCCGGCTGCAGGCCGGCCATGCCCGCGATGACGGCGTCCGGGGTGCCGTGGCCGATCCCGGTCGATCCGAGGGATCCGTAGAGCGTGCAGGTGACCTGGTCGACCTGGTCGAGCATCCCGTCCGCGTCGAGACGTGCAGCGAACGCGGCCGCTGCGCGGAGGGGGCCGACGGTGTGCGAGCTCGAGGGGCCGATGCCGATCGAGAACAGGTCGAAGGCCGAGACGTACGCTGTCACTTCTCCAGTGTATGTCGGTTCTGGCGCATGATATCCGCGTGGGCCCGCACATTCGCGCAGCGATCCTGCGGCAGCGAGCCCGACGGCGCCGCACACGTGAAGCGGCCGCCGCATCCCTCCGCAGGATGCGACGGCCGCCGTCGGGGGGACCGGACGCTCGCCCGGTCAGGCCTTCCGCATGTAGGCGCGGACGGTCAGCGGCGCGAACACCGCGACGATCACCGCCGCTCCGGCGAGGGCGATCCAGCCGTCGGCGCCGAATGTCGCGCTGTCGGCCAGCTCGCGAACCGCCGTGACGAGGTGCGAGACCGGATTGACGTTGACGAACGACTGCAGCCAGTCCGGCATCGTCTTCACGGGCACGAAGGCGTTCGAGAAGAACGTCAGCGGGAACAGCACCAGGAAGGAGATCCCCTGGACGGATCCCGCGGTCCGGGCGATGACGCCGAAGAACGCGAAGATCCAGCTGATCGCCCACGAGCACACGATCACCAGCAGCCCGGCGAGGATCACCGGGCCGACGCCGGCGGCAGGGCGGTAGCCCATCAGGATGCCGACGATGAAGGTGATGGTCGTCGCGATGGCGTAGCGCAGCGTGTCGGCGAGCAACGCGCCCGAGAGCGGCGCGATCCGCGCGATCGGCAGGGACTTGAAGCGGTCGAACACGCCCTTGTCCATGTCCTCCCGCAGCTGGACGCCCGTGACGACGGACGTCGTGATGACCGTCTGGACCAGGATCCCGGGGATGAGCACCGGCAAGTAGGACTGCACGTTGCCGGAGATGGCGCCGCCGAACAGGAGCGCGAACATCACGGTGAAGATGATCGGCTGGAGTGTCACATCCATCAGCTGTTCGGGCGTCCGCTTGATCTTCAGGAGCCCGCGGTGCGCCATGGTGACGGTGTTGGCGAGCGTCTGGCTGAGGCTGACGTGGTTCTTGAGGTCCCGCTGGGCGGGAGGGGTGATGGTGGCGATGGCGGTCATGCGGGGACCTTCTCTCCTTCGTCGGCGGACGCGAGGTCCGCGGTGTCGTCGTCCACGCCGTGGCCGGTGAGCGTGAGGAACACCTCGTCGAGCGTCGGCTTCTGCACGGACATCTCGGACAGGTGGATGCCGGCCTCGCGCAGGGTCACGAACAGGTCGGTGACCGTGTCCGCACTGCGCATCGGCGCGGTGATACGGGAGCCTTCGGGGGAGGCGACCGCATCCACACCGAGGACCGTCCGGATGGCGCGGCGTGCATCCTCGAGGTCTGCCGGGTCGGCCAGGCGCAGCTGCAGCGAGGACTCGCCGACGGACGCCTTGAGCTCGTCCGCCGTTCCCTCGGCCACGACGCGGCCGCGGTCGATGACGGCGATGCGGTCGGCGAGCTGGTCGGCCTCGTCCAGGTACTGCGTGGTCAGGAGCACCGTGGAGCCGGTGGCCACGAGGCGCCGGATGGTGTCCCACATCTGGGCGCGGGTCCGCGGGTCGAGGCCTGTGGTCGGCTCGTCCAGGAAGATCAGCGGCGGCTGCGCGATCAGGCTGGCCGCGAGGTCGAGGCGGCGGCGCATCCCGCCGGAGAACTTCTTCAGCGGACGCTTGGCCGCCTCCGTGAGCCCGAACTCCTCGAGCAGTTCGGCGGTCTTTCGCTTCGCCTCGCTGCCGCTGAGGCCGAGGAGCCGGGAGAAGATCATCAGGTTCTCGTTCGCCGAGAGGGTCTCGTCGACGGAGGCGAACTGGGCGGTCACGCCGATCAGCTGGCGGACGACCTGCTGCTCCCTCCGGATGTCGTGCCCGAAGATGAAGGCCTCGCCGGCGTCGGGCTTCAGAAGCGTGGCGAGCATGGAGATGGTGGTGGTCTTGCCGGCGCCGTTCGGGCCGAGGACGCCGTAGACGGCGCCGGCGCGGACGGTGAGGTCGACGCCGTCGACGGCGCGATTGTCGCCGAAGGTCTTGACGAGCCCGTGGGCTTCGACGGCCCACTCGGAGCTGCGAGTCATGGTGGTCCTTTCCTGGTGGGAATGGGTGATGCTCCGATCGTGCCGGGGCGCGCTTACGCGGCGCTTACGTCGTGCTTACAGCGGCGGCGGGAGGCTGTAAGCGAGTGGATGCGGCGGTGCGGCCGTGCGAGTGAGGGCTGTGGATCGAGTGGTCCCGACACGCCGTTATCGCGCGCGTCGAGACGGCGTGTTGGGACCAGCGGATGGATGCGGCGGTGCGGCCGCGCGTCAGGCGGCCGCGCGTCAGGCGGCCGCTGCGGCGGCGGCCAGCACCGCGGCGCGGTCGACGTCGGCGATGGTCAGGGCGCGGGGGACCGTTCCGAGCTCCAGGCCCAGGAGGGCCGTGAGCAGGTCGAGCTCGGCCATGCCCTGGCGTCGGCGGTTCGCCGACGCGACCCGGTGGGCCCGGCTGAGCACGTCGCGGGCAGAGGTCCCCCAGCGCGGCCGTGCCACGCGGGGGGCCGCGGCCAGACGCGCGGCCGGAGGCGGGGTCACGCCTGCCACGCGGAGGCTCGCCGCGCGCTCGGCGGCGAGGGCCGCATCCAGCCCCTCCGGGTCGAGGCCTGCGGTGGCGAGCGCCGACCGGATCGGGCCGCTGCCCTCGCGGGACAGGGCGAGCAGCAGGTGCTCAGCCTCGATCAGGGGCGCGTTCCGCAGCTGCGCCTCCGTGACGGAGCGGATGACGATGGGCCGCAACGCACGCGACAGCGGCTGGGCCGGCAGCTCCTCGGGGGCGCCGGCAGGGATCTCAGACATTGCGTCTCCTCAGTTCGACACCGGCGGCGGCGACGCGGCGCAGGTGCTTCTTGTGGACCGCCTGACGTGTGACGCCCAGTGCGTCGGCGATCTGGGTCCAGGTCCACCCGTCGCGGAGGGCTCGCTCGACCTCGGCGTCCTCGAGCTGGTCGGCGAGTTCGCGGAGCGCGACGACGGCGGCGAGTCCGTCGGCGACGCCTCCGACGGGGTCCGGGAAGGGGGTGGCGTTCATGCAAGCAACTATAGTTGCTAACTGCTCGTTGTCAACTGTGGTTGCTAATCCAGCAAGATCGGCTACGCGCGGACGGCGGAGAGCACGGCGAGGCCGCGGGTGGCCGCCTCGCCGGGGGTGAGGGGTGCCACGGCAGCGAGGGCCGCCTCCAGCCGCTCCCGGCCCCACGCAGCAGCGATCGGGATCGCGATCGCGTCCCGGTGCAGACTGGGCACGTCCTGGCGGGAGTTCGCCCGGCCGGCGAGGGCGAACATCGTCAGCCCGCTCTCCACCCAGTCGGCGGAGGCGCGCTCGCCGCCCGCGTGCTCGGCGCCCGCGAGCGCCTCGGCGCCGTGCTCCTCAGCGGTGCGTGGGTCGAGCATCCATGCGGCATAGCCCGCGAGGCAGGAGCCGATGACGGGCCGGTCGAGGTTCGGCGGGCTCATCCGCGACGTGACGAGCGTGCGGATGCGCAGATCCGCGGCAGCCGCATCCGTCCCGGCCCAGTCCACCAGCGCAGGGTCGGTCGCGTGCACGCGCAGGCGCGCCACCAGCCGGGCCGCGCCCATCATGGTGCGCCACGGGCTCAGGGACATCCTGCTCGACGCGCTCTCCTCGGCGAACACGTCGATCGCGTCGTCGTAGAGCCGCACCGACTGCGCGAGATCGCCCTCCGCGAGCGCGATCTCCGCCATCCCGGCATGCCCGATCGCGTAGTAGTCCACGAAGTCGAAACCCCTGCGGTCGACCTCGGCCGCGAGGTACCGCTCCAGCAGCCGGCGAGCGCGAGCAGTTTCGCCCACCGAGATCGCATTCATGGCGATCAGCCAGTCGAGCTGCCGCAGGTCCCCGTCCGCCTGGAGCAGCGCCATGCGGTCGTAGGCGCGCTGCGCCCACTCCAGGGCCTCGGCGGGATGCGCGAGCTGGCTGTGCGACTGGGCGATCGATTGCGCGGCGGAGGCCATCGACCAGGCGTCTCCGGAGATCCCTGCCTGCTGCCAGGCTCGCGTCGCCGAGGCGAGGGACGCCTCCAGCTCGCCGGCGTTCTCCTGCAGTTGCGCCGTCAGGAAGTTGCCGATCGCCGACCGCTCGGGATCGGCCGAGGCAGCGAACTCGGTGAGCAGCCGCACGCCGGTGTCGCGGTGTCCGGCCTCGAGGGCGAGCTCGGCCAGCGCATCCAATCGCGGATCGGCCAGCGGCTCGGCGCGGCGCAATCGGCGCAGGCGGGAGAGGGCACGCGCCGAGGTCCGCAGGTCGATGAAGAGGAACGTGCCCCCGATGACCGTGTAGCCGGCGGCGACCGCGTCGCGCACCTCGGCGGCGGGTTCGTGGCCGGTCAGCACATCCATCACCGCAGGGCCGAAACCGAGGACCTCCGAGTGCGCGCTGCGCAGCGACCAGTAGTACGAGAGCGCGGCGAACACCACGGCGACGGTGTCCCGCCTGACGCCGGCGAGGGCGGACCGGAGCACCCCCACGAGGTTGTCCTGCTCGGCCGTGACCCGCTGGAAGGTGCTCACCTGGGTCCGGCCGTGCATCGTGGACAGCGCGTCGCGGCAGAAGGCGATCGCCCACGCATCCATGCCGTCGCAGACCTCGTCCTCTTCGCCTGCAGCGACCAGCTCGCGGTCGCCGAACTCGCGGACGGTCTCCAGCATCCGGTACCGCAGCAGCCCGGTGGTCGGGTCCTCGCTCACCGTCACCAGCGACTGCGTCACGAGCGCGTCGAGGTCGTCGAGCACCGAGACCGTAGTGGATGCGGCCACCGCCTCCGCGGCCTGAGCACTGAAGCCGTCGGGGAAGCGGGAGAGCCGGCGCAGCAGCGCCTGTTCGGAGGCTCCGAGCAGATTCCAGCTCCACTCGATGACGGCGAACAGGGTGCGGTGGCGTTCCGGTGCGGTGCGCTCGCCGCCGGTCAGCAGGGCAAAGCGGTTGCCGAGCCTGCGCTCGATCTCGTCCACCGAGAGGGATCGGGTGCGGGCGGCCGCGAGCTCGATCGCGAGCGGCAGTCCGTCGAGCCGGTCGCAGAGGCGGGCGACGACATCCAGGGGCAGCATGGCGCCCGGGCGGGCGGCGCGGGCGCGGTCGACGAACAGGGCCACGGCGGGGCCGTAGTGCGACTCGGCGCGGGGTGACCCGGTGGCGGCGCGCGTGCGGTCGCGGTGGGGGCCGGTCTCGGTGTCGCTCTCGGCGCCGGCCTCGGCGTCGGCCTCGGTCCCGGCGTCGCTCTCGGTCCCGGCGTCGCTCTCGGTGCTCTTCAGCGAATCGAGCGGGTAGACATGCTCCGCGCCGATCGCCAGCGGCGCCCGGCTGGTCGCGAGGACGCGGACGGTGGTTGTCGAGTCCAGGATGTCCTGGATGTACGCGGCGGCCGCATCCACGATGTGCTCGCAGTTGTCGACGATGAGCAGCGTCTCGCGCTCCGCCAGCAGTCCCAGGATGCGCGAGCGCAGGTCGATCCGCGCGCCCGGATCGACGGGACGGGCGGCGCGCGCTTCGCGGACGCCGAGCGTCGAGGCGAAGGCCAGCTCCACATCCTCTCCGGTGCGGACGCTCGCCAGCTCGACCACGATCACGGCGGGCGTGTGGACGGCGCGGTGGCCGATCTCCTGCGCGAGACGGGTCTTCCCCAGGCCACCCGCGCCGAGGACGGTCGTGAGGCGGGAGGTGGCGATGAGGTCCTCGACGGCCTGGAGGTCGTACTCGCGGCCGAGCAGCGCGTTGGGGGCAGAGCGCAGCCCGATGCGGATGCGGCGCGGGGCGTCCGGGTGCGGTGCGACGTCGGCAGCGTCGTCCTCGGCGAGCAGATCGGCGTTCAGGGCGACGAGGGCAGGGCCGGGACGGGTCCCCAGGCGTTCGAGCAGCGCCTCCTTCAGCTCGGCGAACGCCAGGAGGGCCTCGCTTCGGCGGCCGGCGTCGGCCAGGGCGTGCAGCTGCTCCAGTCGCAGGGTCTCGTCGAGGGGCCGACGCGCGACGAGCGGCCGCAGGTCGGTGAGCGCACCGGACGGGTCACCGCTGGCGCGTCGGGCCCGGGCGCGGACCAGGAGCAGGTCGTCGTAGAGGGCGGAGGCGGTGCGTTGCAGCTCGTCGGCGAGGGGAGTCGCGCCGAGCTCGGCGCCGGGCTCGCCACGCCAGAGCCCGAGCGCTTCCGTCGCCTCGGCAGCGGCGGAGGCCGGGTCGTCGTCGAGGAGGGCCGCCTCCGCGCGGTCGAGGGCATGCCGCGCCCGGCCGAGATCGGTCTGCTCGGGAGGGACGGCCAGCGCGTAGCCGCTCGGAGTCGACTCCAGCAGGCCGTCGGCGGTCGTGGTGCGGACGCGGGAGACGAGCGTCTGCAGAGCGGCGCGTTCCTGTCGCGGCGGGGCGTCATCCCACAGGTCGTCGACCAGCGAGGGGACGCTCGCGGCGCCGCGGGCGAGGACCAGCGCGACGATCAGGCTCTTGCCGAGGGCGCCGGCCGGCTCCGTCAGCGCGCCGGTGCGGTCCTCGACCAGCACAGGGCCGAGCACGGCGACGCGAGGGGACGAAGGCTCGGACTGCACCCGCCGATCCTAGAGCCTCCGCCTGCCCGGTGGCATCGCCGCCGCGCTGCCGCACTGAGCGGGCCGCGCGCGCGTAGGCTCAGCCGCATGGCGTTCGACTGGTCGCAGTTCTACGAGAAGCAGGGCGGGCGCGGTGTCCGCCCGACGTTCCAGAGCGCGCTCGAGGCGTGGGGCGGTTCCGCCGGCGACGCGATCGACCTCGGCTGCGGCGACGGAGTGGAGACCCGCCACCTGGCCGAGAACGGCTGGCACGTGCTGGCGGTGGACTCCGATCCGGGCGTCGAGGAGCGCGTCCGCAGCGGGCTCTCGCCCGAGGCGTCGCAGCGCGTGACCGTCCGGCAGGCTCCGTTCGAGAAGCTCGGCGACCTGCCCGAGGCCGACCTGATCTACGCGGGCTTCGCCCTGCCGTTCTGCGACGAGACCCACTTCCCGTACCTCTGGGCGGACATCCGCGAGGCGCTGCGCGCGGGAGGCCTGTTCGCCGGCGAGCTGTTCGGGCCGCACGACGAGTGGGTGGGCCGCCCCGGCATGAGCTTCCACGAGCGCAGGCAGGTGGAGGGGATGCTCACCGGGATGGAGGTGCTCCAGCTGGTCGAGGACGACCGACGCGGCATGTCCTTCGACGGCCCCAAGCACTGGCACGTCTTCCACATCGTCGCCCGCGCCTGACGCATCCCTCTTCGCCACGGGGTCGCGCCCCACCTGTCTCTTATACACATCTGACGCTGCCGACGACGGA